>CALMCS010000618.1 GCA_937862875.1 uncultured Comamonadaceae bacterium | reverse complement strand
CCGAAATGGAAGAGCGCGACATCATCGTGGTGGACCCCATGCTGGCCACCGGCAACTCGGCCGCCGCGGCTGTCGATCGTCTCAAGCAAATGCGCCCACGTTCGATCAAGTTCGTCTGCCTGCTGGCCGCGCCCGAAGGCGTTGCCACTCTGCAGAAGGCGCACCCTGACGTCGCCATTTTCACGGCCGCCATCGACCGTGAATTGAACGACCACGGCTACATCCTGCCGGGTCTGGGCGACGCTGGCGACCGTATCTTCGGCACGAAATAAGCACTCCAGGCACCGTGCCCCTTCATCCGCCTTTGCCCTTCGGCATTCCCAGCTACACCCGCATCGCGCCAGAGTCTCTGTGCTCGGAGCGGGTGCGGCTGCGCCAATGGACCAAGGCGGATTTCGAACCGTTTGCGGCGTTGAACTCCGACCCGCAGGTGATGCAGCACTTTCCGGCGCTGCTGGCGCGCGAGCAAAGCGATTCGCATGCGGCGCAGATGCGCAATCTGATCGAAGAGCGCGGTTGGGGCTTCTGGGCGGTGGACTCGCTGCTCGCCCCCGGCGGGCCGCAGTTCATCGGCTTTGTGGGCCTGCATGTGCCCGTGGCCGATCTGCCATTTGCGCCCTGCGTGGAAATTGGCTGGCGCCTGGCCCGCCGCTTCTGGGGGCAAGGCCTCGCGAGCGAAGCGGCGACGCTGGCGATGCGCGCCGGTTTTGAAGGTTTGAGTCTGCCGGAAATCGTCTCGTTCACCGCGCGAGACAACCTGCGTTCGCGCGGCGTGATGAAGCGCCTCAGCATGCACAGCACGGGGGACGACAACTTCGACCACCCTGCCGTGCCCGAGGGCCACCCCTTGCGCGCGCACTGCCTGTACCGCCTCACGCGGGATGAGTGGCTGGCGCGACCGGCCTGAAGCCGACGCGCCACCGATCGAACGGTTATTTTCAGTTCAGTTCAGTTCAGATCAGTTCAAGTAGGAACGGTCTGACCCAGCGTCGCAGATGCTTCCGGCTGCGCTGGCGCTTCCGGCTCCGGCAGCTCGATGCCCTTCCACTCCTGCATGATCTCGTTGGCCATCGCCTGAAGCAGTCGCAATTCGCGTTCGCCCAGCTCACGCGGTTGCGCATCCAGCAGACTCAAGACACCAATCGGCAGACCGCCCTTGTCGCGAATCGGCGCAGCGGCGTAGAAGCGCACACCCACGCTGCGGAACTCGGCATTGCCCGCAAAGCGCTGGTCATGGCGCAGATCTTCCACCTGCAGAATGGCGTTGTCGGCGATCACAAACGAGCCCAAAGCGACTGAACGCTCGAGCGAATGCTGGAACCGCTTGGGCGGCTCGTCACCCCATGCGTCATCGTCCGCCACTTCCAGCCCACCGTAGATCGCCACCACATGTTCGTGCGATGGATCGAGCAGCGACACCGCCGCCAACGGCACGTCGAAAATGTCCGCCGCCCGTTTGGCCGCCTGCTGACTCAGTTGTTTGAACTGCTCGCTCTGCAACGCGCCACTGTTGTGCAAGGCCTTGACGCGCTTTTCTTCGTTCTTCGGGATGGCCGCAGGCTCAAAGCCCTCCAGGTCCACATCGCCGAGCAGTCCACGTACCTCGACCACGACGGCTTCCAGCGAGTTGGCCGCCCGATCCGCGCCCATGCGCTCGGCCAGACTCTGGCATTGCTCGGGCGTCAGGTCGTGCGGAAGATTCCAGAACAGCAGCACGATCTTCACCTGCGGCCATGTGCGCCGAATGCGGCGGCAGAGATTGCGCGCGGCCGAATACGGTTCGGACGACATCCAGCTCACGCACACCACGTCGCCGCGTTGCACCTGCGGACCCGCAACGGCGGAATGCTGAGACAGCACGTCGTTGCCGGCATGTTTGACGGCATGCCCCTCCAACTCCAGGCAGTGCCCGACCATGCGTGCGGCAATCTGGTCCACCTCCCATTTGCCGCCCATGCTGAGCACACGGGCCGCGCCGGGTTGCTTCTGCGCGGGGTATTGCTCCTGCAGATCGTCGAGCACCTCGTCCAGTCCATCGACCACACGCAGACGGTGTTCGGCCGTTGCGGCCCGGGCGTGATCGCCCACCGCCATGCGCAGCACCGCCGCGCCCACATCGCTGTAGAACTGCGGCACCGAGTCGTCGCGCTCCTGGACCAACTGCAGCGCAATTTCGCTGGCATCGTCGGGGTCATCGGCCAGCAGGCGCTGGTAGATGCGCGTGGGCTCGTCCAGCACCGGTTGGCTGCCCAGCAAAATATCGAAGAACGCGAGTGCCGGCAGATAACGTCCGATCACCAACAGGCACACGGTGAGCGGCGTCGACATGATCAGGCCGATGGGGCCCCACATCGCGGTCCAGAAGGTGGCCGCCACAATCAGCGACATCGCCGACAGACCGGTGCTCGATCCATAGAGCCACGGTTCGATCACGTTGTTGCTGATGAGCTCCAGCACCACGATCAGGGTCAGCGTCCACAGCACCAGATTCCAGCCGGGGTCGACCGCAAAGGCCAAGGCCAGCGGAAAGATCGCGGAGATCATCGGTCCCACATAGGGCACAAAGCGCATCAGCGCGGCCAGTGCACCCCACAGCAGCGCGCCCGGCACGCCGATCAGCCAAAGCCCCGCCGCCATGGGAATGCCGTAGCTCACATTCACCAGCAGCTGCATGCCCAGGTACTTGGAGATGCGCTCGCCCGCCTCGTCCAGCGCGTCGGTCGCGCGGTGCAGATTGCTCCCCCACAGCCGCAGCAATCGGTCGCGCAGATCTTCCCGGTCGAGCAGGATGAAGATCACAAACACCAGCACCAACGCGGCATCGCCCAGCGGGCCCACCGCCTTCTCGATCGCGGCCTTGGCCTGATCGACGGGCGAGAGTTCGGAAGGCACCACCTGCACCTTCTGCGGCACGTTGCTGCCGCGCTTGGGTGCCGCAGTCGTGGTCGAGGCGGCCTCGACCTCGCTCTGCACCACATCAAAGGTTTTCTTGGCCCCGTCGAACATGCCCGGCGCACGAATCTGATCGCGCAGTCCGCGCAGCTTGGCGCGGATATTGGATTGGTAGGACGGCAGCTCGGCGCTCAACACGCGCACTTCGTTGCCCACAAACAGGCCCGCAACCCCCAGCACCACCAAGGCCATCATCACCACGGTGACCACCGCCACCACTTTGGGAATCCCCCAGCGCTTGAGCCACACCACCATCGGGTTGAGGACAAAGCTGAGCAACAGCGCCAGGGCCAGCGGCACCAACACCGACTGCCCAAAGTACAGCGCCGCAATCACCAACGCGGCAATACCCAGTCCTACAAAAATACGCACCCCGTTGATGGAGCTGTCCGCGGGAATGACCGCCAGGGTGCTGGCCCTCGCGCTGTGCCGTATTGGCTCCTGAATGGGCGCATCGGGGTCGCGGCGCGAACGCTTGGGTGGAACAACGTCGTCCGGTGGGTTCATATCTGCGCGCATCTTCAAGGACTCTAAACAGGTTGATTTTTTGCCTATGCACGGCGATCGAACAAGCTTAGGTTTTCAATAGCGCGTGCAGGACCTGAACGCTATCAAAAAAACAGCGTCAGCAATGTAGGATGGAAGCGGCTGCTTGCAGTGTTTGCCCCAAGTCCGACCCCAGCTTGAGCGAAAACGCCGCATCGCCACGGGTCACGCCCTGGTTCACGGCGGCAATCGGCAGCCCGGCCTCCTGCGCCGCGAGAATGAAGCGGTAGCCCGAATAGACCATCAGCGACGACCCCAGCACCAAGACGCCTCGCGCCGCACGAATCGCGTCAAGGCATTGCTCGACCCGCGCTCGCGGCACCGACTCGCCGTAGAACACCACATCGGGTTTCAGCACGCCCACACCGCAATGCGGACAGGCGGGAATCACAAACCGAGAAAAATCCACGGCCTCCAGATCGGCATCGCCGTCGGGCGCGGACAGCGCAGAAAGCTGCGCCCAATCGGGATTCAAATCCACCAGAGCATCCTGCCAGGAGGCCCGCGAAAAGCGCGCCTCGCAGCCCATGCAGCGCACGGTATCGAGCCGACCATGCAGGTCGACCACGCGGCTGCTTCCGGCCGCCTCGTGCAGCCCATCGACGTTCTGCGTGATGAGCAGCTCCACCCTGCCCGCGCGTTCGAGCTGCGCCAACACTGTGTGTGCCGGACCGGGCCGCGCCTGGCCAAAGGTGCGCCAGCCCACCAGGCTGCGCGCCCAATACCGCTGGCGCGTGACTTCCGCGCCCATGAACGCCTGAAACGTCACGGGCTGCGCGCGCTTCCACTGGCCATTCACGTCGCGATAATCGGGAATGCCGCTGGCGGTGCTCACGCCCGCACCGGTCAGCACCACCAGCGGTGAATGGCCGGCGATGAATTCCGCCAGCTGCGCGCCGGCCTCAAGAGGATTCATCTGGTGTCCGATGAAAGGTGACGCCAAAGGCCTCAACCGAAATCGGGTGCGATGGATTCCGCATAGTCCCCCACCGCCCCAATCAAGGCCATGTCGCGCTCGGTCTCCGGGTTCAGCGTATCGAGCTGCTCCAGCAAGCGATCAATGGTGCGCGTACCGCTCACGCCTTCCACCAGGAAGTCGTAGCGCAGCGCTTCCCAGCGCTCCATGTCTTCTTCCGTCATGGTCTGCGGGAAGTTGCGAACGCGGTAACGCCACAGCAATTCGGAAAGCCGCGGATCATCAAACCCAGTGCGCGCCTTGGCCAGCGCCTCGGGCGACAGCGTGCGCAGTTCCTCGAGTCGGCGACGGTCCTCGTTGCCAACAAAGCCGCCGTACAGATCCTGATCCACATCGACAGGTTCCTGGGCCGGCCGCTTGAACACCTCGCGCCAGATCCCACTCATATCGGGCAGATCGCGCGCGGCCTGGGCGTTGATCGCGGCAGTCTGCAGATCGATGCCCCAGCTCTCGGCCATTTGCGCGGTCAGCGTGTTGACGTTGCCCACCACCATCGGCGACTTGTTCAGATGAATGCTCTTGATCGGCAAGCGCGTGATGCCCTCGGGCAGATCGGCGCTGCGCGAGAACATGCGCAGTCGAATCGTCTCGACATCCAGATCCGCCAGCTCGCGCGGGTCCTGCGACAGATCCCAGGCCAGCACCTCGTTCTTGTTGGTCGGATGCTGCACCAGCGGAATCATCACGGCCAGACAGCCCCGATCCGCCGGGAACATGCCCGAGACATGCAGAAACGGACGCGCCTCGTCGAGCGACGCCGGCAGCTTCATCTCGGCAATCACGCGGTCTTTCTTGTGCAGGCTGAGCGCGAAATCAAACAGCTTGGGGTTGTGCTGGCGAATCAAACGCGCCAGCCCAATGGTGGCGCGTACGTCCGACAGCGCATCGTGCGCGGCCTCGTGCAGGAGCCCATTGGCCTTGCTGAGATTTTCCAACTTGAAGCTCGGCTGCCCCGCTTCATTGCGAGGC
>CALMCS010000617.1 GCA_937862875.1 uncultured Comamonadaceae bacterium | reverse complement strand
AAGATTTTCAACGCCACCTTCACCATCGACGGCGTGGCGCAAGAAAAGTCGCTGTTCGGCATGATCCGCAACACGCACCAGCTGGCACCCCAGCACACGGTGGTGGCGTATTCCGACAACGCCTCCATCATGGAAGGCCACCAGGTCGAGCGTTTCGTCGCGCAATTCGATGCCGAAAAGGCACCGAGCTACGCAAAGCACGCCGCGGTGAACCATGTTCTGATGAAGGTGGAAACGCACAATCACCCGACCGCCATTTCGCCTTTCCCCGGTGCCTCGACCGGCAACGGCGGCGAGATTCGCGATGAAGGTGCCACCGGACGCGGCTCCAAGCCCAAGGCCGGTTTGACGGGTTTCACCGTCTCCAAGCTCTGGGGCAGCGAGATCGGCAAGCCCGAGCACATCGCCAGCCCGCTGCAGATCATGATCGAAGGCCCGTTGGGCGGCGCTGCGTTCAACAACGAATTTGGCCGTCCCAACCTGACGGGCTACTTCCGCGAATACGAGCAGCAAGTGGGCGACGTGACGCGTGGCTATCACAAGCCCATCATGATCGCTGGTGGTCTGGGCATCATCGATTCCGAGCAGACCCAAAAGATCGAATTCCCCGCTGGCTCGCTGCTGATTCAACTCGGCGGCCCGGGCATGCGCATTGGCATGGGCGGCAGCGCGGCCAGCTCGATGGCGACCGGCACCAACGCCGCTGAACTGGACTTTGATTCGGTGCAGCGCGGCAATCCGGAAATCGAACGCCGTGCCCAGGAAGTCATCAACCACTGCTGGGAGCAGGGCGACAAGAACCCGATTCTGGCGATCCACGACGTGGGCGCGGGCGGTCTGTCCAACGCCTTCCCCGAGCTGACCAACGACGCAGGCCGCGGCGCGCGCTTTGACCTGCGCGCCGTGCAGCTCGAAGAGTCCGGCATGAGCCCGAAGGAAATCTGGAGCAACGAGTCGCAAGAGCGTTACGTGCTGGCCATTGCGCCCGAGTCGCTTGAACAGTTCAAGGCCTTCTGCGAACGCGAGCGCTGCCCGTTTGCCGTGATCGGCACGGCCACCGAAGAGCGCCAGCTGGTGCTGCACGACCCCGCAGCCACGGCCGACGACCAGAAGCTGCCGGTGGACATGCCCATGAACGTGCTGCTGGGCAAGCCGCCCAAGATGCACCGCGATGTGACCACGGTGGAGCGCACACTGGCACCGATCGACCTGACTGGCGTGCCGCTGGAAAAGGCCGTGATCGAAGTGCTGGCGCACCCCACGGTGGCGTCCAAGCGCTTCCTGATCACCATTGGCGATCGCGCCGTGGGTGGTCTGACGCACCGCGACCAGATGGTCGGCCCGTGGCAAGTTCCGGTGGCCGACGTGGCCGTGACGCTGGCTGATTTCAGCGGCTTCAAGGGCGAGGCGATGGCCATGGGCGAGCGCACGCCGCTGGCTTCCATCAACGCACCGGCATCCGGTCGCATGGCGGTGGCCGAGGCCATCACCAACATGCTGGCGGCTCCGATCGAGCTGCCACGCGTCAAGCTCTCCGCCAACTGGATGGCCGCTTGCGGTGAGGCCGGCGAAGATGCGGCTCTGTACGCCACGGTCAAGGCCGTGGGCATGGAACTGTGCCCCGAGCTGAACATTTCGATCCCCGTGGGCAAGGACTCGCTGTCCATGCGCACGCAGTGGAGCGAAGGCGGCGAGATGAAGAAGGTCACGTCGCCCGTCAGCTTGATCATCACGGGCTTTGCCTCGATCGACGACGTGCGCGGCACGCTCACTCCGCAGCTCGACGCAGAAGAGGCCGACACCACGCTGGTGCTGGTCGATCTGGGTCGCGGCAAGATGCGCATGGGCGGCTCGATCCTGGGCCAGGTGCTCAATCAGTCCGGCAACGAAACCCCGGATCTGGATGACGCCAAGGACCTGATCGCGCTGGTGGATGCGGTCAACGCACTGCGCGCCAAGGGCCTGATCCTGGCGTATCACGACAAGGGCGATGGCGGCCTGCTGGCAACGGCGGCCGAAATGGCGTTTGCCGGACATGTCGGCGTGGCACTGAACGTGGACATGCTGATCACCGAAGGCGACGGCATTTCCGACAGCCGCATGGACTCCGGCGAAGGCAAGAACTGGGGCACCCAGATCAGCGGCCGCCGCGAAGACATGACGCTGCGCGCGCTGTTCAACGAAGAAATCGGCGTGTTGCTGCAAGTGCGCACCGCCGATCGCGACACCGTTCTGCAAACGCTGCGCGAGTTCGGTCTGTCGACCTGCTCGCACATCGTCGGCAAGACCCGTCCGCAGGCATCGCAACTCGATGTCGGCAAGGGCGAGCTGCAGGTCTGGCGCGATGCGAAGAAGGTCTTCGGCGCCACCTTGTCCGACCTGCACCAGGTCTGGGACGCGGTGAGCTGGAAGATCGCGCAACAACGCGACAACCCCGTGTGCGCGGACAGCGAACACGCGGGCGTGGGCGTTCCATCCGACCCGGGCATGCACCTGAACGTGAGCTTCGACGCGAACGACAACGTGGCGGCGCCGTTCCTCAACCTCGCCAAGCCCCGCGTTGCGGTGCTGCGCGAGCAGGGCGTGAACTCGCATGTCGAGATGGCCTACGCGTTCACCGAAGCGGGCTTCGAGGCCGTCGACGTGCACATGTCCGACCTGCAAACCGGTCGCGCGCAGCTCAAGGACTTCGCGGGCGTGGTCGCCTGCGGTGGCTTCAGCTACGGCGACACGCTGGGCGCGGGCATT
>CALMCS010000616.1 GCA_937862875.1 uncultured Comamonadaceae bacterium | reverse complement strand
ATACTTCGGATTGATATGCCCGGTGCTCTCTGCCTTGCTGCCGGTTCGGAAGTTTGCGCATCTATTAGGGATGTCATCAGCTTTCATGATTGAGAGTTCTGTATTGATTTTTTGGCAATCTTGGGGAGACAGCTCCCCTCCATTTTTCACTTGATAAAGTTTGCTAATTTCCGGCCACGTACATTCCAAAGTTGTACAACGTACATTCCAAATCCCTCGACTGTTATTTCTTATCTTGTGCCCAGGTTAGGGAGTAACGGGGCGTGGGTCTTTGTGACCAGCAAAAATTGTCAGTGCGATCAGATCGGGCTGCGGGCCCACTGTGTGAACAGTGTGGTTGGATGGTGGCAGCAGGGTGTCAACCTTATGGGAACAAGGTGTTGAAAGTGTGGCAAGGATGATGGTGGCAATGTGGTCACCCTGTGGCGACAGTGTGTAGCCATGGTGGTGACAGTGTGTAGCCATGGTGGTGACAGTGTGGCACTGCGCCCCGTGTTACCACATTCAACTTACAGCGAATGCAGTCAAAGGCAATCGGGATGCTTCCACAGCACCTAAATGGTAGACTTCAAACGATTTAAGACGACTTTGAATCGCATAATCCGAGCGCCAACGACATGAGCAAAGAACCGTGGGTTACCGCCGAGCACGTCGCCCAGCACTTGGGCGTGGCCAAGGACACCGTGTACCGCTGGCGCGAGCGCAAGGGTCTGCCCGCTCATCGGGTCGGACGGCTGTGGAAGTTCCAGCTCTCGGAAGTGGATGAGTGGGTACGAGCTGGAGGTGCCGATGAAGAATCGGGCGATGGGAGCGAACAAAAATGAATCCAGCAGGGGAAGGTGACGCGTGAGCTTGGAAGGGCAACTCCTTGACCAAAAGTCCTTGCGGGCCGTGACTGGCAAGACGGCGGACTGGAACGAAATTGCTAAGGATTGCATTGCCTTTGCCAATGCAACCGGTGGCCGCCTACTGCTGGGGATCGAGGATGGCCAGAGCGAGCCTCCCGCCGATCAGCGTGTCCCTCCAGACTTGCCTGACACATTGCGCCGCAAGTTGGCAGAGCGCACGGTCAACATGACGGTGCTGCCGGATGTCACCATCGCCCCGAATGGCGGCCAATACATCGAATTGCTCATTCCGCGCGCCATGGCCGTTGCATCTACCACGGACGGCCGCTACTTCCTGCGCGTAGCCGACCAAAGCAAGCCCGTGACGGGTGATGACGTTATGCGCCTCGCCAGCGAGCGTTCCGCATTGCCATGGGAAACGCAAACCACCTTGCATGTTCCACGTACCGAAATTGATCCTGCCAAACGCGACAAGCTGCTCGAAGCCTTGCGCGCATCGGATCGCGTCAAGCCGTCCGTGAAAGAGAAGTCTGACGATGAGTTGCTCGATCACTATCAGCTCGCACAAGGGCCGAACCTCACCAATCTGGGCGTGCTCAGTCTCGGTCGCCAGCATCATCGCGCTCAACTGACCACCGCTCCGGTCATCCAGTTCATCAAGTACGACGAGCACGGACAGAAGGTCAACAAGCTGGTCTGGGACGACCACACGCAAAGCCCGATGGAATTGATCGAAGCGGTCTGGCAGGAGGTGCCAGACTTCCGCGAGCGCTACGAGCTGCCCGATGGCCTGTACCGTCAGAACGTGCCCGCCTTCGATGAAATCGTGGTGCGCGAATTGGTGGTCAACGCGTTGGTACACCGTCCTTACACCCAGCGCGGTGACATCTTCTTGAACCTGCATCCAGACCGGCTGGAAGTGGTCAACCCTGGACCGCTACCGCTGGGCGTCTCGCCGCAGAACGTGCTCCACACTACGGTACGCCGCAACGAACACCTGGCACGCCTGTTCCATGACTTGAAGCTGATGGAGCGGGAAGGCAGCGGCTTCGACAAGATCTTCGAAGTGCTGCTCTCGCAAGGCCGCCCGGCTCCCGAGTTGATCGAGACCCACGATCGTGTGCAGGTGACAGTGCGCCGCCGCATTCTCAAGCCTGAGGTCATCGACTTCATTGCGAAAGCAGATCAGACCTACCAGCTCACGCAGCGCGAGAGGATCGCGTTGGGCCTATTGGCGCAGCACGATGCCCTGACGGCACGCGAGCTGGTAACGTCGCTTGAGCTGCCGTCGGTTGAAGCATTGCAACCTTGGCTAAAGCGCCTACTGGACTGGCAGTTGGTGCAAAGCGCCGGGCGTACCCAGGCAACACGCTATTTTGTTGACCCCAGCTTGCTGCGCAGCCTCCAGTTCACCGGCGAGACCACACTCAAGCGCATTGAGCCGCACCGCTTGGCCGCGCTGGTACTGGAAGACCTGCAGCGCTACCCCAGGTCGGCCATCAGCGACATCCATCAGCGCGTCGGCGGCGAAATCCATCCCAAGCAAGTCAAGCGCGCGCTGGAAGAGCTGATCGAGCGCGGGGAAGTCCGCTTTGAGGGTAACAAGCGCTGGCGGCGCTACTGGGCGCTGGCATGAGCAGCCTATCGGACAACCTGCGCACTATCGTCGATAGGTGGGCGATAGAAGCCGGGCGATATGTTGGTGACCGCCTGAAGAATCGAGGATTTCTATCGACCCAAGGCGAAGAAGGCCGGGAGATAGAACGCGGCCCTATTGCCGTAACAACCCATTTACTCCTGCTCAAGCATTGCGCCTGAGCAGGGCTCAACGAATCGAAACAGGACTTTAAAATGACAAGTAACGAACAACGCGCTGCCCTACAGCGCCAGATCTGGGCCATCGCCAATGACGTCCGCGGTGCCGTCGATGGGTGGGACTTCAAGCAATACGTGCTGGGCTCGCTGTTCTATCGCTTCATCAGCGAGAACTTCATCGACTACATCACCGGCGGCGACTCTTCTGTCAATTATGCCGCCATGGCAGACAGTGATCCGAATATCGCGGCCGCCAAAGATGACGCCATCAAGACCAAGGGCTACTTTATCCGACCCAGCGATCTCTTCGTAAATGTGGCAAAAAATGCCAATAGCAACGATAGCCTGAATACCGATCTCGCTCACATCTTTGCCGACATTGAAGCGTCGGCCAGCGGCTATCCGTCAGAGCGAGACATCAAAGGGCTGTTTGCCGACTTCGATACTACCAGTAACCGCTTGGGTAACACGGTAAAAGACAAAAACACCCGTCTGGCGGCAGTGCTTAAAGGGGTCGCAGAGTTGGATTTCGGCGACTTTGCAGATAATCAAATTGATCTCTTCGGCGATGCCTACGAATTCCTCATCTCCAACTACGCCGCCAACGCCGGCAAATCCGGCGGCGAATTCTTCACTCCGCAGCATGTCTCCAAGCTGATCGCCCAGCTGGCTATGCACAAGCAAACCAGCGTCAACAAGATTTACGACCCCGCCTGCGGTTCGGGCTCGCTGCTGTTGCAAGCCAAAAAGCATTTCGACCAGCACCTGATCGAAGACGGCTTCTTCGGGCAAGAAATCAACCACACCACGTACAACTTGGCGCGGATGAATATGTTCTTGCACAACGTGAACTACGACAAGTTCAACATCCAGCTCGGCAACACCCTGACCGAACCGCATTTTGGCGACGACAAGCCCTTTGATGCCATCGTTTCCAACCCGCCGTACTCGGTGAAGTGGATTGGCTCGGATGACCCGACCTTGATCAACGACGACCGCTTTGCCCCGGCGGGCGTGCTCGCGCCCAAGTCCAAGGCCGACTTTGCCTTTGTGC
>CALMCS010000615.1 GCA_937862875.1 uncultured Comamonadaceae bacterium | reverse complement strand
GGGCGAACATCAGTTGGGTGAACCAGTTCCGTCGATCTTGCGCAGGGTTGTAGCAGCACGGCAGCCAGCGCAGGTAGCTGTTGAGCGGCGCGACTTCATCGTCCTCGCGCACAGGCTGCAACCCCGCGTTGAGCATCACGTTGGCGAGGTCCAGACCGCGCCTGTCAAGTTCGGCTTCATCGCGTCCGCGCAGATAGAAGGCCAGCGTGCCGCGGTAGAGCTTGTGCGCGCTGCCGATGAGCGAGCGTGCCTCCTGCACATCCTTGAGCGTCTGTTCCGATGCCAGTGTTTCGCCGACAGCCTTCTTCGCCAGGTGATTCAGGTGCGATTCGAGGATGTCCTGGGGCGTCGCCACCATGGTCAGACACATCGTGGTGTCTTCGGGCATCTGATCGAAAAGCGTGTTGATAGCGTCCCCCTTGCGGGTTTCGCCGGTCAGGTGCCCCGTACCGGGCGGCATGCGTAGCCGGTCGGTGACCAGTACGCGATGCGGCATACCGTCAAAGTACCAGGTGCCGTGCTCGGCATCGGAGCGAGGCTGACCGAAGAACAGCCGTTGACTGAAGTCCCGACCACTCGCCAGCTCAATCTCACCTTCCTCCACCTCGTCGGGATAGCGGGCCAGCGCATAGAAGCGCTCTCGCTCCTCAGCGCCGGGCCCGAGCATCGTGGGGCGTGGGTTGAACCAACGCAGCAGCCAGTCGTGAACATCGGCCGCGACCATGCGCCGGGCCTGGATGCCGGCGTTCGCCAAGCCGCCGCAGAGGCGATCGCAGACGATGTTCAGCATTTGCTCGGGTGTCTGGCCGCGGCGGTTCGCCTGCCCGGCGGCCCGGCGATAGACCACCATGCGCACGCGCCGCGTCTGGCCGCGCCAGCGCAACCGCGTGACCACCGTATCCTCGAACAGTCCGCCGGGCTTGGCCACCGCGCGCAGGTGGTGGCCAAAGAAGCGGAGGTAGAACTCGGTGAAGGCCGTGCTGCGGGCGCGCGGCTGCACGTAGTCGCGTAGCGTCTGCATGTACTGGTCGAAGCTGGGCTCGTCCTGGGCATAGAGCTGGAGCACCCACGGGTTCTCATCCAGCTCATCGAACGAGTCCTGGAGCGCGTTTTCGAGCGCATCGCGGGCATGAGCGAGCCAGCCCGGTTCCCGACCTTCGGTGCCTAGCGGGACCAGTTCGTAGAAGGCCGCGACCGATTGCCCGTCCTCCAGCAGCATGGACTTCGACGGCGGCAGGAACTCCACCCACGGCAGCAGCTCCGCGAATGACTGCGCAACGTCGTACATCGCCTGCTCGTCCGCCACGGTCGCCGGCCTGCGGCCCTGGACCGTCGCTCCGGGTTCGGCAATGCCGGCCTGGCGCAACGCCTCGACGTGGCGCTGCCAGCCGTCCGGCTGCTCGTCATTGCCACCATCGGATGCAGCCAGCTTCGGCCAGGGGAGTTTCCAGCGCATCAGTAGTCCTCCACGCGCTCGCCCGGCATGGCGTACTGCACGCGCTGGTACAGCGGGAACACGGTCGTATAGCCCGGAATCGGCACCGGGTCGGTGCCCGCCAAATGGGGATACACGTACATCACGAGGTCGGGGTTGGGCAGGCGCTGGAACTGGCGATAGACCTCGTTGCGCGCCGTGCGCGTGTAGCGCATCTGCTCGGTGGGCGCGGCCTCCACGTCGGCCTCGGTCAGCGTCCGGCGCAGGCTCTGGCGTGCATCGAGCAATTGCCTGCGCGCCACCTGGCCGGCGCCACCGCTGCCGTCGCCGGCGTTCTGCTGCCAGATGTCCATCATCGTGCTGTCGCCGTGCGGGAGCAGCTTTTCCTTGCTGGTGGCACAGCCGCCGAGCACCGCGACGGCGAGGGCCAGCGCCAGGCCCTTATTCAAGTTCGAGAGCATGGCTTTCTCCTGCGCGGTGATCGACCTTGCGGCCTTCGGGATCGAAGTCGATGGCGAGCGGCTTTTCGAGGTGGACGGCGACCTTCGCGCCGGGCTGGACATAGACGGCGGCGAAGGCCTGGCCGTATAGCTTGTTCACCCAGTCGGCCATGTCGCGCACGCCACCGGCCAGGATGCGGCCCACGGCTTCATTGCCCGAGATACCGACGCTGCCGATGGAGCCGTCGGCGCCGACGTAGGACATCTGGCCGCTGTCGCTGTCGATCAGCGAGGCGACGCCGGCACCGGCGGCGGTAATCAGGGCTTGCGAGCCAAGGTACTGCTGGGCGTTGCTGCGCCGCTCCCCGCTGACGCAGGGAATGCCGTATGGGTCGCTGATCCAGCCCAGGCCTCCACTTTGAGAGTTCTGCTGCTGGTTGTT
>CALMCS010000614.1 GCA_937862875.1 uncultured Comamonadaceae bacterium | reverse complement strand
GTGGCGCGCACCCGTGGTGCGGCGCAGCGCGGTGAGTTGTGCATCATGGTGGGCGCGTGGAGCACGATTTCTGCGCGTATCGAGCCGCTGCTGCGCTACATCGCATCGGACGTGACGCTCTGCGGCGAGGTCGGTTGCGGGCAGGTGGTGAAGCTCATCAACAACGCATTGGTGTTTGAAAACACGGTCGCGCTGGCCGAAATGATGGTGCTGGGCGAGCGCGCTGGCGTGGCCCCCGGCACCTTGCTCGATGCGGTGTCCAAAGGCTCCGGCGACAGCTTCGTGCTGCGCAATCACGGCCGCAAGGCCATGCTGCCGCGCGAGTTTCCCGAGAAATCCTTTCCACCGGAATACGTGCTCAAGGACATCAGCTATGTTCTCGAGTTGGCAAACGCCACGGGCGTGAACGCACAGGTCACCGAACTGGCGCAGCGCTACTACGCCGCCACGGCGAAGAATGGCTTTTCGGGCCGTTACTTCCCCGCCGTGATCGAGGTGATCGACGGCAAATCCGCTGCTGCGGTGGGAGGCTGAGTCATGGCGGATCTATTCGGTTTGATATGGGCGGGTGTGGTCAGCGGATGTCTCTACGCGCTGGGCGCGATCGGCATCGTGCTGATCTACAAAAGCTCGAACGTGGTGAACTTTGCGCACGGCAATCTCGCGGGGCTGGCCGCCTTTCTGGTGTTCGGCTTCACGGCCGGCATTCTGGGCGACATGGCCTGGGGCGCGGCGCTGATGGTGTCGCTCGCGATCATGACGGCGGTGATGGCGCTGAGTTATTTTCTTATCGCGCCGCTGGTGTTCAAGTCCGATCTCACGAGCACGATTGCCACGCTCGGCATCGGGCTGATTGCGCAGGGCGTCACGCAACTGGTGTTTGGCTCGAACGTGGTGTCGCTCGAGTTGCCGTTGCCGAATTGGTATGCGCAGGTTGGTTCGATGCGCATCACCTCGTATGACATGGCGGTGCTGGTGGTGACGGCCGCGTCGGTGGGTCTGCTGTACTTGCTGATCGAGCGCACTCGGGTGGGCATTGCGTTTCGTGCGGTGTCTGCGAATCCGTTTGCGAGCCGGGTCTGCGGGCTGAGCCTGCGCCGCATTCATCTGTTTTCCTGGGTGGTGGCGGGTCTGCTCGGACTGGTAGCCGCACTGTTGATCGTGCCGACGACGTTTCTGTCATCGACCAGCGTCTCTTCCTTCATGCTGCAGGCGTTTGCGGCTGCGGTGGTGGGCGGCTTCAGCAGCCTTCCCGGAGCGGTCGTGGGTGGCGTGTTCATCGGCGTGCTGATGAATCTGCTGTCGTTCTATGTCGCGGCGGAGTTCACCAACACTTATCTGTTGATGGTGATTCTGCTCACCCTGAATGTGTTCCCCAAGGGCGTGCTGGCCACGCGAGGAGGTGCGCGTGTCTGAAGCAACCATGAGCTCCGCGCCGGTGGCGCATTCAAAGGGTCCAGCGCAGAAGCCGGTGGTCCAACCTGCGGGCAAGCCGCTGCCGGTGCGCCTGATCTTGCAACTGATTGCCTTGCTGGTGCTGGTGGCGCTGCCTCTGGTGGCGGGCGGCTACTGGACGTTCACGCTGGGGCTGTGCTTTGCCAACGCGATTGCGATTCTGTCGGTGAGCTTTCTGGTGCGCTACGGCGGCGAAGTATCGATCGGCCATGGCGTGTTTGTGGCAGCCGGTGCCTACACGGTGGCCTTGATGGAGAAATATCTGGGCGTTTCCGTGCTCGCGGCGCTGCCGTTTGCGGCGTTGGCCGGGGGCTTGCTGGGCATCGTGTTTGCCTACCCGTCGCGCAATATCTCGGGTATCTATCTGGCCGTGGCAACGATGGCGCTGGCTCTCGCGCTGCCCGAGGTGCTGCTGTATTTCAGCAAGGCCACCGGTGGCTACGAAGGCCTGTATGTGAAACATGATGCGTTGCCCGGGGTGTCGCGCGATCTGCAGCGCTACTACCTGCCGCTGGTGGGGCTGGTGGTGGTGGCGCTCTTGCTGCGGCAGTTCCGGCGCTCGCGCCAGGCGATCGCTTTGCTGCTGATTCGCACATCGGCAACGGCCGCGGAATCGTTTGGCGTGCGCCGCAGTTGGGCACGACTGTCATGCATGGCGCTGTCTGCCGGCATTGCGGCGATGGGTGGTGCGCTGCTGGCCTTCAGTTCGTCGACCGTGTCGCCCAACAGCTTCACGCTGTGGACCTCGATTTTCCTGTTGGTCGGGTCGGTGGTGAGTCTGTACTCGCTTGGCATGTTCGGTAGCCTGATCGGCGGGGTGTTCCTGACGCTCATGCCGCTGCTTCTGGCAGGTGCTGGCGACTGGGTGCCGATTCTGTACGGCGGTGCTTTGCTGCTGGTGGTGCTGGGTGCCAATCTGGTGCCCGAATCCTGGCGCGCACGTTTGACGGGAGGCCGCTCATGATGGCCGAGACAAGCATGACTGCAGCACCCACTGCCGCGCCCTTGCGGGTGGAGCATCTGTCGCTGTCCTTTGGCGGCAACCGGGTGTTGCAGGACATCGCCCTGTCCGTGCAGCCGGGAGAAATCACCGGTTTGATCGGCCCCAACGGCGCGGGCAAGACCAGTTTCTTCAACTGCCTCACGGGCTTGTATTCGCCGCAGCAGGGCAGCATTTGTCTGGGCGCGAAACACCTCGAAAAGGTGCCGCCCACAGGCCGCGCGGCACTTGGGTTTTCGCGCAGCTTTCAGCATGTGGCGCTGTGTCCCGAGTTGACGGTGGTGGAGAACGTCATGATCGGGCTGGACAGGCAATCGCATGCCGGATGGCTCAGCGCATTCTTCCCGCTGCGCCAGGGCCTGGCGGAACGAGCGCAGAACCGAGAGCGTGCGGTTGCGGCACTGATGCGTCTGGGCATAGCGGAGGTGGCGAATGAGTATCCCGCGCAACTGCCACCCGGTGTGCTGCGACTGGTCGAAATCGCCCGTGCGATTGCGGGCCAGCCGCGCGTGTTGTTGCTCGATGAGCCCGCCGCCGGACTCAATTCGCTGGAGACTCGCGATCTGTCAAACGCCTTGCTCAAACTGCGCTCGCCCGAGCTGGTGTTGCTGGTGGTCGAGCACGACATGGACCTCATCATGGAAGTGTGCGACAGCATCCACGTGCTCAACGGCGGCAAGTTGTTGGCGTCGGGCACGCCGCAGCAGATCCAGATGAATCCGGAAGTGGTGCGTGTCTACCTGGGAGATGACGATGAGTGATCAGATTGAGCAACCGCGCGCGAAGATTCTGGAGCTGGACGGACTCACCGTGAGCTATGGGGCTGGGCCGGTGGTGCATGGCGTGACGCTCGCGGTCGATCAGGGCAGCGTGGCCGGATTGCTGGGGGCCAATGGTGCGGGCAAGTCGAGTACGTTGCGTGCGATCGCGGGGCTCGAGGCCGCCGAAGGCCGCGTGGTGTTCGAAGGTCGCGACATTTCATCGCTGACGGTGACGCAGCGTTTTCACGCCGGCATTGTCTATGTGCCCGAGGGGCGGGCCATCGTGACCGATCTCACCGTGGAGGAAAACCTCACCCTCGGCGGCTACTTTGTCGACAAGCCCACGCGCTCGCGGCGGCAGCAGATGGTGCTCGAGTTCTTTCCGGAAATCGCCAACCGCATCAACGCCCCCGCGGGCCTGCTCAGCGGCGGCGAACAACAGATGCTGGCGATCGGGCGGGGGCTCATGTCCGGCCCGCGCCTGTTGCTGCTCGATGAGCCATCGCTCGGACTGGCGCCGCTGCTGGTGGCGCGGGTGTACGAGCGTCTGGCGCGCATTCAGGCCGAGCAGGATCTGTCGGCGCTGCTCGTGGAGCAGAGTTTTCATGCTGCGGCCAAGTTGGCGACGCGGGCCTGGGTGATGCGACACGGTCACATTGTCGGCACGCTTGACGCGCAGGAGCTGCGCAGCCGAGAGGGTCGCCAGCGCGCGATCGATGCCTATCTGGGCGCGCGGCAGGAAACCAACGCCGCCGGTGCGCACGCCTGAGTTGAGCAACCACTTGTCGAAGGAATATTGACCATGCAACAACTTCAGCTCAAAGGCCGTGTGGTGGCGGACGGATTGCTGTTTCCCGAAGGCCCGATTGCCCTGCCGGATGGCAGCGTGCTGGTCGCCGAAATTCGCGGCGCGCGGC
>CALMCS010000613.1 GCA_937862875.1 uncultured Comamonadaceae bacterium | reverse complement strand
GAAATTCGTCGCCTTGGTGGCCCGCTACCAGCGGCAAGTGGATGACTGGCTGGCCGCCATTCCCGCACGCATCCAGGCCGACACCGCCGCCGTGCAGGCCTTGGCTGTGCCGCTGCAAGCCTTTGCCAGCCAGGCCACGCTTGCTGAATTGAACGCCGACCAAGCCGAGGACGCGCAGATTTCTCAGGCCCAGCTTGATGCTTTCAAAGCCGAGCTGGCCGCAGCCCAGGCCGACACGCACGTGGCGGACAGCATTGCCGCGCTGCTCACCGCCTGCACCCAGAGCCGCGCCGCCATTGCGCAGGCAGACTTGAGCGACCACGCCGCACAAGTGGCACTGCAAGCCACGCTCGATGCCCTGGCCCCGCAACTCAAAGCGACGGCCAAGCTGCTCGAAGCCCGCCACAAGCAATGGTTAAAGCTCTTGGACACGGCAGAAAAACAGCTGCGCGCCCGTCAGAGCAAAGCCTTCGACGGCAAAGCCGCCCGCGACGCCAAGCGTGCCCTGCTGGCTGCCGACAGCAAAAAGAACGAAGCCCCTACCGTGCGCGATGCGGTGCTCGACGCGCTCAAGCAGGCCGCCTACTTCATCCATCAAGCGCACTGGCTGCACAGCCGCTTTCCGCAAGCTTTGTTTGAGGATGTGCCCGGCTTGTGCAAGGCGGTCAGCATTGATGACATTGCCGCCAATGATTACTCGCTCACGCCGGGGCGTTATGTGGGCGTGGCCGCCGCCGCGGAGGACGATGAGGACGACTTCGCGGAAACCCTGCGCGGCATCCATGCCGAACTGGCGGAACTGAACGACAAGGCGGTGGAACTGGCAGGGCGGATTGCCGGCAACTTTGAGGAGTTGTTGGGATGAGCTGGCCCGAAGTTGACTTTGAATCCCTCTTCGCAGCACCAAGTCGTAATGGTGTTTACAAGAGCAAGGATCACCACGGTTCGGGGGTGCCCATCGTCAACATGGGGGAGCTGTTTGCGTTTAACCGGATAGGCAATCAGCCAATGTCGCTGATTCGGATGTCCGATGCAGAAATGGACAAAAGTGGCCTCATGGATGGCGATTTGCTATTCGGCCGCCGTTCCCTTGTTGAAGAAGGTGCGGGCAAGTGCTCCATCGTTTACAAGCCAGCCGGGCCACTGACCTTTGAATCGTCCATCATTCGAGTTCGTCTCAATAGAGCGATTGCCGACCCCGAGTTTTTCTTTAACTACTTTCGTTCCCCAATCGGGCGATCGAGAATTCGAGCAATCGTTGGAGGTGCTGCCGTAAAAGGGATTCGTGGCAGCGACTTGAAATTGATTAAGGTGCATGTGCCACCAATTGACGAGCAGATCGCGATTCGCCAAGTTGTTGCCCTGTACGACGACCTGATCACCACCAACCAGCGACGCATCGCCTTGCTCGAAGACGCCGCCCGCCGCCTCTACCGCGAGTGGTTCGTGCACCTGCGCTTTCCCGGCCATGAATCGGTGCCGGTGAAGGATGGGGTACCGGAGGGGTGGCGCAAACAGACGCTCGCCTCGGTCGCCGATGTCAATGCCCGCAGCATCGGCGCGCGCGACAAGCCTGATTCGGTGCTGTACATCGACATCTCTTCCGTTTCCACGGGGCTGATTGGCGAGGTCACGCCCTATGCCTTTGCCGATGCGCCAGGGCGAGCCCGCCGCCGAGTCGATCATGGAGATGTAATCTGGTCGTGCGTGCGTCCAAATCGGCGTTCGTATGCGCTCATCTGGGAACCAGATGAAAAGCTGGTGGCGTCCACTGGCTTTGCCGTGCTTTCAGCAATTAGCGTGCCTTTCAGCTATCTGTATTTCACGACAACCACGGATGACTTCGTCGGCCACCTTGAGCAAAACGCCACCGGTGCAGCCTATCCCGCTGTGACCGCCAAGACGTTCGAGGACGCCGAAATCCTTGTGCCTGAGGGCGATACGTTGGCTGCGTTCGATCAAGTGGCATTGCCGCAGCTTGAACAAATGGAAACGCTCAAGAAGCAGAATCGTTCTCTCGCCCAAGCCCGCGATCTCCTGCTCCCCAAGCTGATGTCCGGCCAACTCGACGTTTCCGGCATTGCCTTACTGGATGAGGTAGCAGCGTGACCACGGTAGCGGCTTCCATCCCGGTGCTGCGCTGGGCCGCGCAGCGGGCACGGCTGCACGACGAAGATGTGTCTGCGCGCTTTCGCAAGTGGCCCCTGTGGTTGACCGGCGAGGCCCAGCCCACGCTCAAACAGTTGGAAGACTTCGCGCGGCTGACCCACACCGCCATCGGCTATTTCTTTCTGCCCGAGCCGCCCGCGCTGGCTTTGCCGGTGCCGGATTTCCGCACCCTGCGCGACGAGGAACTGCGCGAGCCGAGCAGCGCCTTGCTGGACACGCTGTATCTGTGCCAGCAGCGGCAAGATTGGTACCGCGACTATGCCCGTGTGCACGGCCTTGCCCGTCTGGCCTTTGTTGGCAGCGCGCAGGTGAACGAAGCGCCGCAGGCCGTGGCCGAGCGCATGCGTGTGGAGCTCAAGCTTTCCACCCAAGAACGACGCCAATTGCCCACCTGGACGGACGCGCTGCGGCAGTTGATCGCCAAGGCCGAAGAGGCCGGGGTGATGGTGATGGCCAGTGGCATCGTGGGCAGCAACAGCCACCGCAAGCTGGATGTGGGGGAGTTTCGCGGCTTCGCGCTGGCCGATGATCTGGCCCCGCTGGTGTTCTTGAACGGCGCGGACAGCAAGGCCGCGCAAATGTTCACCCTGGCGCATGAGCTGGCCCATCTGTGGCTTGGCGCGACTGGCGTATCGGATTCTGAAGTGGGCCAGGTTCCTGAGCAGGGCATTGAGCGCTGGTGCAACCAGGTGGCGGCGGAATTGCTGATGCCGCTGGAGTCGCTGCGTGTGGCCTACCAACCCGGCACGCCTGTGCCGGATGAAATCCAGCGGCTGGCACGGGAATTCAAGGTCAGCACCTTGGTGGCCCTGCGGCGCTTGTTCGATGCCGGATTTTTGGATCAGGCCCGGCTGTGGCAGCACTACCGCGATGAACAAGCCCGCTTGCGGGCACTGGAGCGGCACGGTACCGGCGGTGGCGACTTCTACCGCACCTTGAGCGCACGCACCAGCAAGCGTTTTGCCCGCGCGATTGTGACCAGCACACTGGAGGGGCAGACCCTGTTCCAGGATGCTTTCCGCATGCTGGGCGTGCGCAAAACCGCCACCTTCTATGAAGCGGCGCGCGAGCTGGGGGTGATGGCATGAGCTATTTGCTGGACGCCAACGTCTTCATCCAGGCAAAGAACCTGCACTACGGTCTGGATTTCTGCCCGGCGTTCTGGCAGTGGTTGATCGACGGCCACGCCGACGGGCGGGTGTTCAGCATCGACAAGGTGGCCGATGAGATCGCCGCCGGCGCGGACGAGCTGACCCAGTGGATGCACGACCACGGCAATGGCCTGTTCCGCAAAACGGATACCGCTGTGGCCGCCCAGTTCGGCAAGGTGAGCACCTGGGTGACTGGCCAGCAGTACGAACCTGCGGCCATCAACACCTTTTTGCAGGTGGCCGATTTCTACCTGGTGGCACATGCCCTTGCAGGCGGGCATATCGTGGTGACCCACGAGGTGGCCGCGAATTCGGTCAAGCGCATCAAGATTCCCGATGTGTGCATCGGACTGGGGCTGCGCTTCATGACGCCCTACGAGATGCTGCGTGTGGAAAAAGCCAAGTTCGTTCTGGGAGGCGGACAGCCGTGATCGAAGCCCTGCATACCGCCCCGTTTGCCCCCGACCTTCTACCCACTGCCAGCCGGTTGGGTTGCCAAAACGCGCGCATTGCGCGTATACTGCGCCCTAACAAAACCCGCCAAGGCTATGCGCGTGAGCGTATCCTCAAACCGGCGGGTTACTTTTTTGTGCGCCCGAAATCAGCAGCGCACTGCAGCTTGGGAGGCGCACGATGAAGCGCCCCTTCGCCAAACCTGCCACCACCCACGCCCAACAAGTGGCGCTGCTTCAGCAGCGCGGCATGGTCATCGACGACCCGGCCGCCGCCGAGATCTACCTGCAGCACCTCAACTACTACCGCCTTGGGGACTACTGGCCACCCTTCGCAGCCGACCACGCCACACATACTTTC
>CALMCS010000612.1 GCA_937862875.1 uncultured Comamonadaceae bacterium | reverse complement strand
CCGACGACAGCCGATCCACCCACAGGGTGCGATCGGGGTTGAGCATGATTTCCACAACATCCGGATCTTCGAGCGCAGCGGCGATCAGCGGCCCCATCGCCGTGCGCAGCATCTGGATGCGGCGATCCTGGGACGCCGCGGCGGATGAGCGAGATTCAGGCGGAATCTGCGGAACGGCACTCATGACGCACGCTCTGCAGCTCGCTCATCGGCGGACGCCATCGCTGCTGCGTCATCCATCCGCATCGGATCGGGGTGCAGTTCCTCCACCACGTCGCGCACCAGACTGCGGCCACGCAGCAGGTGGCGACCCAACTGCTCGACGAACTGCTCGAAGCGCGCTTTGCCCTGGGCGCGGGCCGCGTCCTTGTGGGCTTCTGGCACCGGCGTGCTGATGGTCAAGAAATAGCGGATGAACAGCGCCAGCGTTTCGATCTGGATGTTCTGGTCGCGCTCCATGCGTTCGGTCTGCCGCGACAGTCGATCCAGCCGCTTGGCAATGGCGGCCTCACGCTGGTCGCCCGCATCGGGTGACAGCCAGGACGCCAAGGCCGCTGCGACGATGGAGGACTTGGACACGCCTTTCTTGGCGGCAAGTTCATCCAGGCGCTTGGCGTGCTCGGGCTGGATGAAAAGATTGAGGCGGTATTGGCTCATAGGTCGATTCCGTCGTTGGGGTCGAGAGAAGCCAGCCGGGCCGTGCGCTGCATGGCCGGGTCGAGCTGGCCGGGAAGCGGGAGCGCCAGGTCGTCGTCATCGAGCAGCTCCAGGTCGTTCGCACACGCGTCCAACTCGGGCTCGTAGGCGACGGTTTCGGAGAGTTCGAGCTGGCGGCGCGGGCCGCCGTCATCGGTGCCGCCCGGACCATCGGCGGATACCGAGGTCGGCGCCGTAGGTACGGCCGGGATCGCCAAGCCGCTCCAGTCGTCGGGGCGGGCTGGCGGCGCGTCGGCGTACCTCCCGACTGCGAGCACGGGCGGTGGCAGGACGCGATCCTTGAAATTGGCGTCGACGTAGTAACGCAGCTTCTTCGCGCGGATCGGGGCAACGCTGGACACCATGACTACGGCGTCCTCAGGTGGAAGCTGCATCACCTCGCCGGGCGTCAGCAGCGGACGTGCAGTTTCCTGACGCGACACCATCAGGTGCCCCAGCCACGGAGCGAGGCGGTGGCCCGCGTAGTTGCGCTGCGCGCGAAGCTCGGTGGCGGTGCCGAGGGTTTCGGAAATCCTTTTCGCCGTCCTTTCGTCGTTGGTGGCGAAAGTCACCCGGACATGGCAGTTGTCGAGGATGGAATGGTTCTGCCCATACGCCTTGTCGATCTGGTTCAGGCTTTGAGCGATGAGAAAGCTGCGGATGCCGTAGCCGGCCATGAAGGCAAGCGCGGACTCGAAAAAATCGAGGCGACCCAGCGCCGGAAACTCGTCCAGCATCAGCAGCAGCTTGTGCCGGCGCGCGATGCCATCGCTGCCGTCGAGCGATTCGGTCAGCCGCCGCCCGATCTGGTTCAAGATGAGCCGGATCAGCGGCTTGGTGCGGCTTATGTCGGAGGGCGGCACCACCAGATAGAGCGATACCGGGTGCTCGGCGGAAATCAGGTCGGCGATGCGCCAATCGCAGCGCGATGTGACTTCGGCCACGGTCGGGTCGCGGTACAGGCCGAGAAACGACATGGCGGTGGAGAGCACGCCCGATCGCTCGTTGTCCGACTTGTTGAGCACTTCGCGGGCAGCGGATGCGACAACCGGGTGAGGCGCATCGCCCAGGTGCTTCGTCGTCATCATCCGGTGCAGCGTCAGCTCGAACGGACACGCCGGGTCGCTGAGGAAGTTGGCGACGCCGCGCAGCGTCTTGTCCTCGCCTGCGTACAGAACATGCAAGATTGCACCGACCAGTAGCGCGTGGCTGGTCTTCTCCCAATGATTGCGCTTCTCTAACGCACCTTCAGGGTCAACCAGAATGTCGGCGATGTTCTGCACGTCGCGCACTTCATGTGCGCCGCGCCGGACTTCAAGCAGCGGGTTGTAGGCGGCCGACTGCCTATCGGTGGGGTTGAAAAGCAGGCAGTGCGAAAAGCGCGAACGCCAGCCCGCCGTGATCTTCCAGTTCTCTCCCTTAATGTCGTGAATGACGGCGGACGCCGGCCACGAAAGCAACGTAGGCACCACCAAGCCCACGCCCTTGCCCGAGCGCGTGGGTGCGAAGCTCAGGACATGTTCCGGCCCCTCATGTCGGAGGTATTGGTCGTCGTGTTGGCCGAGGAAGACGCCCGCCGGGAGGGTCAGTCCAGCTTTGCGGATGTCGACGGCAT
Source organism: uncultured Comamonadaceae bacterium (assembly GCA_937862875.1). Classification (GTDB taxonomy): domain Bacteria; phylum Pseudomonadota; class Gammaproteobacteria; order Burkholderiales; family Burkholderiaceae_C; genus Diaphorobacter_A. Next base: position 16,943 of record CALMCS010000612.1, on the reverse strand, counting down.
CGGCCCAGCGTGCCGAACCATAAGTCGTAACCAGCCGCGACTGCCGAGAACGCCATACCGACATGGCGATGGCGACGAGTAAAGCGAACAAACCGCTACCACCCGCAATCGCACCGCCTGTGTCGAAGACGTGCGGCGCGTAGGCATCAAAGAAGAACCACCATTCGAACAAGCGCCACGGGTGATAAACCGGTACACCTAGAAGATCGAACCAGGGCGATCCGAGGCGTACTTGATAGCCAAGGGTCGCTGCTGTCCATTGTGTGGCGCCCCAGACGCCGGCGATCACGATGCCGATTACCACAGCGATCTGGCCGAACAGAACGTTCGTCCCTTGCATGACCTGTCCTCCGATTTCTCCTGCGCTGGTGTCTCATTGAAAGCGTTGCACAGGGGGTGTCGCAGGCGTCAGGATCGGTTCTGGGCTAGTGCCGGTCAAAGACCGTTCGCAGCACAATGGTCGAGGGAAAAGAAAGAATGAGCGCGGTGGCGAGTCAAAGAAAAGCGCCGCAAGCGAAAGCGCACTGCGGCGCATACAGAGTTCCAAGCAAGTTACCCAAAAAAAGCCGTCAATGGGCCTTGCTTCCACTCATAGGCAATATTTAGATATCATGAAAAACGATGATATTTAAGATTGGAATAAAAATGAAAAATATCAAGAGTATGGATCTCAACTTGCTCAAGGCGCTGGACGCATTGTTAGACGAACGCAATGTGACACGGGCGGCGGCCCGTCTGGGACTAACCCAGCCGGCCTTGAGTGGCATGCTGACGCGGTTGCGCGAGAGCTTCGGTGACCCGCTTTTCGCGCGCTCGCAGCGGGGTATCGTTCCAACGCAGCGGGCGCTGGATCTAGGGATGCCTGTCAAGCAGGTGCTCGCCGAAATCGACGCGCTGCTCCAGCCACCTTCCTTCAATCCGGCCACCGCACAACTGACCTTCTCCATCGCCGCGACGGACTATGCGCTGCGTGCCGTTGCTGTCCCATTTCTATCGGCACTTAAACGGCACGCACCGCGTGTACGAGTCTCATTAGTGCCAGTCGAGAGCGGGCAGCTACAGAACCAGCTTGAGCGCGGTCAGATCGATTTAGCCCTCCTGACGCCAGAGATCACTCCGCCAAATCTGCATGCCCGAGAGCTGTTCAAGGAACACTATGTGTGTGTCCTGCGGGAAGACCATCCTGCGGCTATGGGGCGCAAGCTGACCGTTAAACAGTTCTGTGCTCTCGACCATGCGCTTGTTTCCTACGATGGTGGAGGTTTCCGCGGCGTCACCGACGATGCGCTAGAACAGTTGGGCAAACGACGCAGCGTCACACTGTCGGTCAAGAGCTTTCTGATCTTGCCAGACATCCTGCGTGCCAGTGACATGGTTGCGATCTTGCCGAGCCGCTTGGTCGCCGGTATGGACAAGCTGGCTATCTCCCTGCCGCCGGTGAAGATACCGGGGTTCACCAAGACGGCTGCTTGGCACGAACGCACCCATCACGATCCAGCACATCGCTGGATACGAGCACTGCTGTTCACTTCCTGTGCTAACAACAAGTAGGCAAGATCGCTCCTATCGTCATGCTCAGCACAACTCTACCTCGCACTACAAATAAGCAATCAGTCGGCTCAATTGGAGACGCGCCCTTTCGTAGCGCCGCTGCGAGATAGCCTAGTCGGTGGATGGCAGAACCTAGGCCTTGATATCATATTTTATGATATCAAAAATAGAAACTTAGGATTTCACTTATTGCAGATGGAGGCTCATGATTTGCTCCATGACCACTTGAATGACGCAGCCACCCCTGTTGCGTCATCGACATTTTGTGAAGGAGCTTCGATATGAGCAAGCAACAGAACGCCATCCTCTGGCCCGAAGGCTACACGCCGGGCTTTACTGAGAATTTCGCCTCCAATGAGATCATCGCCGCCGGCTTGAGCGCGGCCGACGTATGGCCTCTACTCGTCACACCATCGCTGTGGCCAAGCTACTACGCCAACTCGGCTAACGTGTGCTTTCATGACGGCAAAGGCCCGGTACTGGCCGACGGCGATCGGTTTTACTTCGAGACCTTCGGCTTCCCGGTAGAGGGGCAGTGCAACGAATACGTGCCACCTGCGGATGGGCAACCCGGCCGCGTGGCCTGGCACGGCTGGTCCGGCGAGGAAGGCACAGATACGCGCCTGGATGTGCATCACGCCTGGCTGGTTGAGAACCTGGACGGCAGGCGCGTGCGCATCCTCACGCAGGAAACTCAGAAGGGCAAACCGGCCGAGGAGCTGCACAACGCCAAACCCAACCCGATGATCAACGGCCATCAGGACTGGCTCGACAGCTTGGTCGAGGCAGCGCGCAAAGCCAAGCAGGCGTAGTGGTCTCCGGCCGCTTGATCCCAAGCGTCTGAACGGAGAAAACCATGATGAGAACTCCCCTCAGGATTCTGCTGGTCCTGACTTCGCAGGCAACGATGGGCGACGAACTGCTCAACCGCGAATGGTTCCGCAGTCGGACCGAAGCGAAGGTGCTGATCGAACGTTGGCGACAGTTCTACAACGAGCAGCGGCCGCATAGCGCGCATGCTTACAAACCGCCGGCGACGATCCGGCGCAACTGGATCCAATCCGATAGCATCCCCTCCGAACTCACTGCCTGACTGGCTACAAAGTTCGTACTCAGGTCACCTTGGCGCAGGCACTGAAGGTGGAGCCACCCGGAATGGGTGCTCCCACCGCCTTACGCGCACTGGCTCGAACTCTCCCGAGGCGCCGGCAAGCTCGTCACATAGCGACTAGAGAGAGGAGGTGACCGTACGAGTTCCCAGCGCCCGATCCACTCTGGGAGCTGGGTCGCCTAGCGACTACGCTACCAATGGAGCTAGCGATCAACTCGATAACTTGAGCGTGATAACGCCCAGGATGATCAACGCCACGCCAAGGTATCGCATCAGGGAGGTTGGGTCGCCATAGAAATGAATTCCGACTAAGAAAGTTCCCGCCGCTCCGATACCCGTCCACACCGCATAAGCAGTCCCAATCGGTATCTGACGCTGAGCAAGCCATAGGAAGGCGCCGCTAATTGTCATGAAAGAGACGGCTACTGCGACCCCACTCCAACGCGATGTTGGCTCTTGCGCCATTTTCAGCCCGACCGGCCATCCGATTTCAAACAATCCAGCCAAAACAAGATAGATCCAACCCATTGCGATTCTCCTTCAAATTTTTCATATCCGGCATACATACTCCGGCATGACCACCAGCTTAGAACTTCGGCGGCTCTTTAGGCGTGGTGTGGGGCACATCGCCATCTTCGTAAAAGCGCTTTCGCGTAGCCTCGGCAACCCGGTTACATAGTTGGTCGCCCAGCATTGGTCGATCCAACTTGCATTGCTTGCGCAACTCTTTCAGACGCTCAGGATTGAGCGCTAATTCATCGACTGTCGGAAGGTTGGCTTTATCTGGTTTCCCAGATGGGCTGCAGGCTGCCAATGTCGAGGAAAGCAATATGAGAGCAATCTTCTTCATGGTTAATTTTCTTTGGGAGATTGTGTGATGGTTTACCGCCGACCTTTGGCATCTGGAGATTTGATCGAATGAACGCGTTCCATGAAGCGAGTCAGCATTTCTGACGGCTCGCTGGCCGGCCGTAGTAGATAGGTCGTGAGCATTGGCGAACGTCCAGTCAGCGGCCGTGCGACCACCCCCTGTTCCCTGCTGGCTGTGATATGCGCGCCTCCTGTGAGGCCTAGTGCAAGTCCCGCCGAAACCAGGACCATCATTAGATCGCTGGAAGTCACGCGTTCGGCAATCAGTGGCTCTATGTCCACGCGACGTAGCACCCGTTCAACTTGCCGAGCATGGCCCTCACACGCCACCGCGTCGCAGAGCACCAGCGGATACCGCAACAGCTCTTCTAGGGGAATCTGTTTGTGGGATAGCAAGGGGTGCCGTGCGGGCACAGCTACCATCAGAGGGTCACTCCACACCGGCACGGCGATGATGCCTTCGCCGACTTCATCCGATTGAGCGAAGCCGAGATCGTACAGTTCGCCACACAATCCCTTGATTTGCTGTGCCAAAGGCACCTCGAAGAAGCGAACTTCCACTTCCGGCTCTTCCTGCCGGCAGAGCGCCAACAACGCAGGCAGGCGCGATGGCGTGATTCCATCAGACAATGCAATACGGAGCTGGCAATGAAAGCCATTGGCTGCGGCGTTCACACTGTCGCGCGCCTGCTGCAAAGCTGCGAAGACACGCGGCACGCTCTCAAAGAAGAGCCTGCCCGCACGAGTCAAGCGGGTGCTCCGAGTGGTTCTCGCAAATAGCGCTACGCCCAACTCTTCCTCAAGTTCCTTGATGGCGCGCGACAGCGGCGATGTCTCTATGTGGAGGCGCTCTGCGGCTCGGGCAAAGTGCAGCTCCTCTGCCACCGCCAGAAAGTAGCGCAGGTGTCGAATTTCCATGTTCGCATTCCTCATCACTCAGGCCTCACCACCTTCGCCTTGCGTCACGCTATTTAGCTAGCCTTCGCAAGCTGCTCCAGCATGTTTCTGCGATCAAACAGGAGAGCCGGATAATGCTTTTGCCAGGACGCCCCATTGCATGGCTGTCTCGGCCCGCGTGCGGATCAGCGAAGCCTGCGCTGACAGCACCCCGGCCTCAGCCTCGGCCACCACCGTGGCGTCCACTTGTCCCGCCTCGAACAGACGTCGGCTGCGATCGAGCTGACGCTCCGCGACTGCGACACCCTCGGCCTGATGCTCCAGTGCTGCGTGCTGCGTATGCCAACCGAGATATGCGTTCTCTACGTCCTGCAAAGCACTCAACAAAGTGCGCTCGAACTCCGCACGGGCAGCTCGGCTGCGCGCCTCTCCGGTCTCGATGCCGGCACGGATCGCGCCACCATCGAAGATCGGCAACGACACCCCGGCCCCAAGTGAAAAAATGTTTCCAGTGATGCGGGTTCCCACACTCTCTACGCGCTGCCGTCCGCCGCTCAGGTCCAACACCAGCCTGGGGAAGCGTTCGCCTTCGGCTGCGTTCCAGCGCGCGGTTTCGGCGGCGAACTTCGCTTCGGCGGCGCGCACGTCGGGCCGCTCACTCAGCAGGTCCGCAGGTATGCGTGTCGGTGTCCAGTCCGGGACGGCGAGCGACGCAAGAGTTGGGGAAGCTGCAGGCGCTCCGGGCGTTTGTCCCACTAGTACATCGAGTGCATGCGTCGCCTCGCCGCGCGCACGCCGCAGTTGCTCTTGCTCCACGCGCAGTGCGACGACGCCGGCGCGGGTACGCTCGATGTCGAAGCCGGTAGCTTGTCCGGCCTCGAACTTCCGTTGCATCAGCAAGACGAGTCGTTCTGCGGATGCCAGCCGCGCCGCGGCTAGCGCTTCGAGCTCACTGGCTTGGCGCTGCTGCACAGCCGCCGACACTGTTTCAAACGCGACCTGCCACCGCGTGGCAACCCACGCTTGTTCGGCTGCCACCGCATCCAGGCGCGCACCTTCTGCTGCCTGCGAAAGCCGTCCCGACAGGTCTGCCTCCCACGATGCGGACAACGTGGCGCGGCCATCATTGCCGATTGCAACGTTCTCTGAATAGTCGCGTCCTCGAGTTGCCTGCGTGCCCGCGGACAACGAGGGGAGCAGGGAGGCCCGTGCTCGCCGCGTGGCGGCCGATGCCTCGTCCACGCGCGCTCGCGCAATCGTCAGTTCGGTATTGCGCTCCAGCGCCGCCCGGACCAAGGCATTGAGGTGCGGATCGCCGTAGGCCGTCCACCAATCGACGGGAAGAGTACGGCGGGACGATTTGTCCAAGATGCCTTCACCTCCCTCTTCATTTGAGAAATGGGCCGGTACATCCAGGCGAGGTGGATCGGCAGAGTGCGGGGCATGGCTGCAGGCCGCAAGAAGCAGTAGCGGAGAAATCATGGCAATGAGGCGATAGCGTTCAAGAATTTGAGACATGGCAGCTCCTTGCGCTCCGAAAAAGTCTTGACGGACTGTTGTATGGCTTCTACTATACCGTCTGGACTGTATATGACTCAAGCTTTTTTGGAGCACGACCATGCCGCCCCGCGCGAAAACAAAGTTGCCCCCCCCGTCCACTGCCCATAGCAGCGCCGATGCGCAGCCCGGCCTCCAGCAAGGAGCCCAGCGAACTCGCGACCGCATCCTGCAGGCCGCCCGCGAACTGGTGCTGGAGGAAGGTGCCAGTCGCTTGACACTGGACGCCGTCGTTGTGCGGGCCGGGTTGAGCAAAGGGGCGTTTCTCTATCACTTCAAGACCAAACGCGATTTGTTCGTGACACTGATCGACGAGATGATCCGGGCGTTCGACGCGGTACAAGCCAATCACGAGCGCAGGTTTGCCGGAGATCCGGACCCCTGGCTGTCGAGCCAGGTGGAAGCGATGCCCGACGACGAGATGCAGAAGATGGGCGCAGCGCTGCTCGCGGCAGCTGCGGAAGATCCAACACTTCTCGACCCACTGCGCGAGTGGTACCGCGTGCAGTACGAACGCGTGCGTCGATCCCCGCGTGGCACCGAGACCGCGGCACTCATCATGCTGGCATTGGATGGCGCCCTGTTCGCCGATCTTCTGGGTTTGCCAATACTCGCACCCGCAGAGCGGCGGCATTTCTTTCGGGCGCTCCAGGATCTCGCCTCGGGCCATCTCGAACTTGTCCCGGCAAAAGGACGCACATGAGTCGCGTCCGTAGCGGTGTCATGACCGCGTGCGCACCGCGCTCCTTGGCGGTTGCTTGCACACTATCCATTTCGACTCTGCTCTCAGGGTGCGGAAACTCGCAATCCACCGTATCCGAGCCTCCGCGCGCAGTGAAGCTCGCCGCCGCGCAGTCGGATCTCCCGCATAGCTCTCGCATCGAATTGACTGGCTCGGCGCGAGCAACCGAGCGCAGCATCCTAGGATTTGAAACAGGAGGACGGATCGCCAAGTTGAACGTCGACGTGGGTGAACGGTTCTCCCGCGGCCAAGTCCTGGCAGAACTTGATGCGCAACCTGACCGGCTTCGCGTGACACAAGCGCAAGCATCCCTGGCGGCCGCCGAAGCCGGCCTGATGGATCGACGTGTACAGACAGATCAACAGCGCCGGTTGCTCGAAAGCGAAGTCATCTCCCCTGCTGCGTTCGAGAGCGCGAAGGCGCAGCTAGCGGTCGCAGAGGGTCAAGCGCGCACTGCCAAGGCGGCGCTTGGCCTGGCCGAACGAGCACAACGTGGCACGATGATCGTCGCTCCTTTCGATGGTGTCGTGGCGGAAAAGCTGGCTTTGGCGTTCACCGACATTGCTGCTGGTGCGCCGGTATTTCAGGTCGACGGCGTGCGCAGTGGCACTGAGATCATCGCGAACGCGTCTACTACACAGGCACCTCACATAGATGTCGGCCAACGCGCAGAACTGAGCTGGAGCGGAGCCGAACAACCAATCCGAGCGGTGGTACGTCGTGTCGGTCTGCGCGCCGAAAATGGCTCGCTCCTACCCGTGGTGCTAGTGCCTGAAGATAACGCGCAAGCGCGCGCACTTCGGCCAGGTATTCCCGTACAGGTCGTGCTCGACGCACCTGCGGCAACCTCCAAGACCTCTCGGCCCGAGACTGTATCCATACCTTATGCCTCGCTGGTGCTCGGCACGAAGCCGGGCGAGGCTTCCGTCTTCGTCTACACCCCTGAAGATAAGAAGGTGCACCGTCGCGCGGTGCGCTTCACGCCGGTACAGGAAGGAGACAGCGCGCGCGTCCTCGCTGGACTCAAGCCCGGCGAGACGGTGGTTGCCGCCGGAGGAGGATGGCTCACCGATGGACAGCCAGTGACACCACTGGAAGCCACCACTCAATTGACCAAGCGCTAACGCGATCCACCAGGTTACTTCATCATGAAGATCACCGAGATGGCGCTGCGCGCCAGTCGACTTACCTACTTTGTAGCGCTCATCATTTTCGTCGCCGGCATCGCGACCTTCCTGAATTTTCCTTCTCAGGAGGAGCCGACTGTCACGGTCCGCGATGCGATGGTCACGGCGTTGAACCCGGGGCTGCCCGCCGAACGCGTTGAGCAACTCATTGCCCGGCCGATCGAGGAGCGCTTGCGCGAACTGGCAGAGGTCAAGCGCGTGACGAGCACCGTGCGCGCAGGCAGCGCCATGATCCAGGTCACGATCTGGGACCGCTACACCGACTTGGCACCGATCTGGCAGCGCGTCCGGGCCAAGGTCGCCGATTCGAAGGATGCCTTACCACAGAGCACGATGGGGCCTTTCGTCGACGAAGACTTCGGCCGCGTCGCGGTTGCCTCGATTGCGGTCACTGCACCAGGTTACTCCATGAGCGAGATGCGCGTCGCGCTCAAGCAGATGCGCGACCGCCTGTACACCGTGCCTGGTATTGAGCGCATCACTTTCTACGGCCTGCAGGAAGAGCGCGTCTATCTCGAATTCGATCGGCCTAGGCTCGCGCGATTGGAGCTGACACCACAGGGGGTGATCGACCAACTCGTCAAACAGAACGTCGTCGCTTCGGGTGGACAAATTGTTGTCGGCGGCATCAATGCAACCTTGGCGGTCAGTGGCGAAGTGCGTGACGCTCCCTCCCTGCGAGCAATGCCGATCGCGCTGCCACGACCGCAAAGTAGTACGGCGCCCGTGCCGACGATCGCATTGGGTGAACTGGCGCAGGTGAGTGTGCGGCCAGCCGATCCGCCGGAATCTGCTGCCATCTACAAAGGCCAGCCCGCTGTCGTCATGGCGGTTTCGATGGCCTCCGGTCAGAACGTGGAGCAGTTCGGAAAAGCGCTCAAAGCACGGGTTGCAGACCAGGAGAAGCTGCTGCCGGCGGGTTTCGATCTGTCATACGTCACTTTCCAGGCCGATGTCGTCAAGCACGAGATGGGCAAAATGAACCACGTCATGATGGAGACGATCATCGTCGTCCTCGGTGTCGTCGTGCTATTTCTCGGTTGGCGCACCGGGATCATCGTGGGCATGATCGTGCCGTTGACGATCCTCAGTGCACTCATCGTCATGCGCGCGATGAACATCGAGCTTCAGAACGTCTCGATGGGCGCCATCATCATTGCGCTCGGCTTGTTGGTGGACAACGGCATTGTGATTGCCGAAGACATCGAACGCCGCCTGGCCGGTGGCGAAGATCGTAAGCATGCCTGCCTCGAGGCGGGCCGCACGCTCGCCATTCCGCTGCTCACGTCCTCGCTCGTGATCGTGATCGTGTTCTCGCCGTTCTTTTTTGGCCAGAACGCCACGAGCGAGTATCTGCACAATCTCGTGGTCGTGCTGGCACTGACGTTGTTCGCTTCGTGGCTGCTGTGCCTGACTGTCACGCCCCTATTGTGCTACCACTTCGCCAAACCCCATCACAAGCAGGAGCAGGGCGACGCCTATGACACCCGCTTCTACCGTGGCTACCGGCGCGTACTGGAGTGGGTGCTCCACCATAAGGCGGTCTATGTAGCGTCGATGATCGCGGCGCTTGCCATTGCGCTGTATGGCTTCACCACCCTGCCGTACGATTTCATGCCCAAGTCCGACCGGCTTCAGTTCCAGATTCCGGTGCAGCTCGCCCCCGGTACCGACTCGCGCGAAACGCTCGCCCGCGTGAAGCAGATCAGTGGTTGGCTGGGCGACACGAACATCAATCCAGAAGTCTCCGATCACATCGGCTACGTCGCCGATGGTGGCCCGCGCTTCATCCTTAGCCTGAATCCACCACTGCCGGCATCGAACATCGCGTACTTCGTTGTCACATTGAAGCCGAAGAGCGACATCGACGCCGTCCTCGCCCGCACCCGCAGCTACTTTGCGCAAGCACATGGCGACGTGCGCGCCGAGCCCAAGCGTTTCTCGCTCGGTGCGACCGAGTCAGGGACTGCCATTTATCGCGTCAGCGGTCCGGATGAGGAGGTATTGTTGGGGGCCGCGTCCAAAATCGAAGCAGCGCTGCGCAAGCTGCCCGGCACCATCAACGTCAAGAACGATTGGGATACGCGCGTTGGCCGCATCGACGTACGGGTCGACCAGGACCGCGCGCGTCGGGCGGGCGTGACGACTGAAGACATCGCTGGCGGGCTGGATGTCCGCTACAGCGGCAGATCGATCTCGGTTATTCGCGACGGTGACACCTCCGTCCCGATCGTCCTGCGCAGTATCGTAAGCGAGCGTCGCAGCACGGCAGACGTAGGCGCGACGCTCATCTATCCCACCAACGGCGGTCCAGCGGTGACGCTGGCTCAGGTCGCAGACGTATCGCTCGCGAGCGAGCCCTCGGTCATCCAACGGCGCAATCTCATCCGCACGATCACCGTGCAAGGACAGAACACCTCTTACACCGCCCAGGAGATCATCAACCGCCTGGCGCCTAGCGTCGCTGCCCTGGACCTGCCCGCGGGCTACTCGGTTGAACTTGGCGGCGAGATCGAGGAAGCCGCCGAATCGAACGCCGCGCTGTCGACCTACATGCCCCTCGCATTTCTGGCGATGCTGATGCTGTTCGTATGGCAGTTCAATTCTTTCCGCAAGCTCGGTGTGATCCTCGCGACGATCCCTTTCACGCTTATCGGCGTGGTATTGGCTCTGAAGCTGACCGGCACACCTTTCAGCTTCATGGCGACCTTCGGCGTACTGGCCCTGTTCGGGATCATTGTCAACAACGCCGTGCTCTTGCTGGAACGCATCGACCAGGGGCTAGCGGAAGGCCTGCCACGCCATGAAGCCTTGGTTGGGGCCGCGATACAACGGCTTCGTCCAATCGTGATGACCAAGGTCACCTGCATTTCGGGACTGGTGCCACTCATGCTCTTCTCCGGACCATTATGGAAAGGGATGGCGATCGCGATGATCGGTGGGCTGGCACTCGGAACGCTGGTGACGTTGGGCTTGATTCCGCTGCTTTACGAAGTCCTGTTTGGAATCAAGCGAATTGGGCCGTGGAACCTGAGTGTCGCCACCGCGCATGGAGATCGCTCATGAGTCTCTTGCGAGCCGCCGCGTGCTGCGCATTCTCAGAATTCGTATGCACCCACGCTTCATGCGTATGTCTCGCTAGGCTTATGCGATTCAGCACCCATCCGCTGATCTGGAAATCCTGGTCGATTGTCATTGCCGCAGGGGTTCTAGGAGCGGGCTATCCACTGGGCCTGCGGGCCATCACGGCGGGCGGTCCGATGCGCTGGGTCGGCCTCTGTGTGGCAGTGACGTGCATGGCGGCCAGCGGCGCACTTTTGTGGTTCGCGCTCAAGCGGATTCCGATCAGCGCGGCCTCTGCAGCCTGGGCAGGAATCGGGCTACTTGGAAACTTGGGCGTCGGCGCCCTCCTACTAGGCGATGTCGCATCGGTAACGCGCTGGTCTGGCACCGCCCTCATCGCAGCAGGCATTGCCTGTCTTAGTTTCGTTTGATCAAGGAGACCCATTATGAAGAGCAAAACTGCATTGATCCGCGGCGGCATCTTTTTTTGCGTAGCAGGCGCGCTCTCTGGATGCGCGACCAACAGCATGACGCGCTCCGGATTTCTCGGCGACTACGAGAAGTTATCGCCGACACGATACGAGAACGTACTGATGTACCGCGCAGCGGGATTCGAGCCCAAGCGTTATGCCGCTGTCGTGGTGGAAGAAGCGCAGATCAAGACCGCCTCGGGTCGCATCGATGGGCTCGATGACGCGCAGCAGCGCGAAGTGCTAGACCATGTGACGAGCGAACTGAAACGCCAGGAAGGCAAAAGTCCCGCCCCCCCAGGTGGCGCGGGACAGGTTCGGGTGCGTGTAGCGGTCACCGAACTGCAGACACCGAATCGGGCAGTCAATGCAATGACGACCCTGCTGGTTGGACCCGTGACGACGGGTGGTGCCAGCCTAGAGTTCGAAGCAGTCGATTTAAGGACGGGACGCCGGGTTGCTGCCGCCAGTTGCTTCGAGCGCGGCAACGTCATTAAAGAGTTCGCCGGTTCGTACACATTGCTGGGTCATGCCAAAGCGGCGATCACGAACTGCATCGAGCGCATCGACAGCGCTTGGCGGGACACGCAGCCATGAGCAACGCTTCACAGGCTTGGCTCCGGCAGGATGCCATGGTCGGCGGTGATCACAAATGGCTGGCGGGTGGCGACTGGACGATAGAGCACTACGCCAGTCTGGCAAAATCCGTGTCCGCCGCCCGCATCAGTCATGCCGAGGGGTACGCCACTCCCTTACTCGACTGGACGCAAGTCCAGAGACTGGACACCGCCGGCGCGGCTCTGCTGGTGGAAATTCTCGGGCCAGACTCGATACTCGACCGGCCGGAGGCAGCTCCAAATCTGTCCTCGGATCGCCTCGCCCTAATGAGAGCGCTGGCCGCCGCTGCTACCGATCAGCAGAAGACGGAGAAAGCAGCGGTGAGCGGGAATCCTCTGCTCCGCGGTCTGGGACGCATAGGCCTGACCTTGGAACAGGGCTGTCGTGCGTGTCTTGGTCTGGCCGGGTTCGTGGGCCAGATCATCGAAACATGGAGCCGTACCGTTCGTCACCCGCGTCGCTGGCGCGCGACCTCGGTGATCGCTCAAATCCAGCGATCAGCGGTGGACGCCATTCCCATCGTGGCGCTACTGAGCTTCATGGTAGGAATGGTGGTGGCGTTCCTGGGAGCAACGGTGCTGGCCAACTTCGGTGCGAGCATCTTCTCGGTGCATCTGGTCGCCTTCTCGTTCATGCGCGAGTTCGGAGTGCTGCTCCCGGCCATATTGATTGCAGGCCGTACCGCAAGCGCGTACACCGCCCAAATCGGTTCGATGAAGGCAAATGAAGAGATCGATGCGCTTCGCTCCAACGCGCTCGACCCCATCGAGTTACTGGTGCTGCCACGCGTGCTGGCGCTTCTTGTGTCCTTGCCACTGCTCACCTTAGTAGGCATCTTGGCTGGCATTGCGGGCGGCGCCACCGTATGCGCACTGAGCTTGGAAATTCCTCCCGCACAGTTCCTTGCCATCGTGCAGGAAAAAATCGAGGTGCGCCATTTTCTTGTCGGAATGAGCAAGTCCCCGCTCTTCGCGGTGATGATCGCCGCTATCGGCTGCCATGAAGGGTTCAAGGTCGCCGGTAGCGCTGAGTCGGTAGGCGACCACACGACGTCTAGTGTCGTGCAATCAATCTTCATGGTGATCCTGATAGACGCCATCGCTGCACTGTTCTTCATGGAGATGGGCTGGTGAGCGCGGTGAAGCAAGACACCGACAACGGTGTGCGACACGCTATTGAAGTGCGCGGCCTGGACAACAGGTTTGGAACCCAGCAGGTCCATCAGGACCTAGACCTGGACGTGCGGCGCGGGGAAATCCTTGGCGTGGTGGGAGGGTCAGGCACCGGGAAATCCGTGCTCTTGCGTAGCGTCGTCGGGCTGCAGAAGCCGCATTCGGGCGTGGTCCGTATCGGGGGGCGCGACCTACTGCGAGCCCAATGGCTTGCGCGCGCGCGTATGGAGCGAAGGTTCGGCATTCTGTTCCAGAAGGGCGCGTTGTATTCATCGCTGACCGTCTTGGAGAACGTCGCTCTTCCTTTGATCGAGCATGTCGGTCTGGCGCGGCCTCTTGCCGAGCGTTTGGCAAGAAGCAAGCTGGGCTTGGTGGGGTTGCCTGCCGGAGCGGGAGACAAGTATCCGGCCTCGTTGTCCGGAGGCATGGTGAAACGAGCAGCACTGGCGAGAGCCTTGGCGCTTGATGCGAACATCCTGTTTCTTGACGAACCCACCGCAGGACTGGATCCAATCGGGGCTGCATCTTTCGACCAATTGATTCTGACCCTGCGCAATGCACTGGGTCTCACGGTGTTTCTGGTAACCCACGACCTCGATACGCTGTACACCATATGCGACCGTGTCGCGGTCCTGGCGAACCAGAAGGTACTCATCAACGACGGCATCGAGGCAGTCGAGCGCTTCAAGCACCCGTGGATACAGGAATACTTTCACGGCCCCCGTGGCCGTGCGGCCGCACAGGCCACTGGTGCTTCCAGCCAAGAGACGCAGCCATGAAACCCCTCCGCATCTGCATCATTCTTCCGTCGCGCACGCATTGGGCTGGGCGCACGCAATATTTAAACTCTGAGAACGAGGTGGTCTGATCATGGAACCACGTGCCCATCATGTATTCATTGGTCTGTTCGTCGTGCTGCTCGGTGCGATTGGTATTGGCTTCGCGCTTTGGCTCAGCGACACACGTTCCGACCACGATTACCAGTATTACCGGATTATGTTCGATGAGCCAGTGACCGGGCTTACGCCCGGCAGCCAGGTTCAGTACAGCGGAATCACGATTGGCGAAGTCGTTGCACTTTCTCTTTCACCGCGAGACCCAAGGCGGGCGATAGCGCGCGTACGCATCAATGCCACCATCCCGGTCCGGCAGGATACCCGCGCTGAATTGGTCATCACGGGAATTACCGGCAACGCGGTGATCGAGTTGAGCGACGGTGGGCCAAACGTGCCATTGCTGGATCGGAGAGAGGACGAGGAACCGTTGATCCTCGCACCACGTTCGGCGATGGCATCCCTGGTCTCCGGTGAGGGGAACAGCATGACGACACTCAACGGCATCTTGCTGCGCACGCAGGAGTTACTGTCGAAGGAGAATTTGGCTCTTGTGCACCGCAGTCTGGTGAATCTTGAACAGACCACGGGCGCGGTCGCTGACCAGAGGGCCGAGATCGCGACGTTAATCAGCAATCTGACCGAAGCAAGCAGAGAATCGACAGCTGCCGTGCGCCAAGCAAATAGCACTCTTCGCGATGCCAACCTGCTACTAAATAACGATGGTAAGCAAATCATGGTGAACACGCGTGATGCAACGGCATCCCTCGAACGCGCCGCTTTCAGGGTTGAGACGCTACTGCAAAACAATCAGGAATCGCTGAACCAGGGCTTGGCCGCCACAGGTCCTGCCATGCACGAACTCCAGCAGGCGCTGGCCAATCTAAACACCGTGCTGCGCCGACTGGATCGCAATCCGGCGCAATACCTGCTCGGTGGAGAGAACATTGAGGAAACCAAGCCGTGAACACTTCCGCCAGGATGATTCCCGTCGCTGCCGTGACTATGACGCTAGTACTCGGCTTGTCCGCGTGCAGTGTGCTTCCCAAAGCAGCTCCAATGGTCACCTACAAATTGCCCGACTATCACATCGCCCAGGCGGAGAGTACGCCGCGCGCCGTTCCGGGACCCGGGGCGCTGCGCGTCTACGCCCCTGAGAGTAGTCGCGTCCTGGATTCGGAGCGGCTGTTCATTGCGCAGCCCGATGGTCGCTTGTCGGCTTGGCAAGGAGTGCGTTGGGCCGACCCCGCACCGGTGCTGCTGCGTGACCGAATCGTCGAAGCCTTCATGCGCGATGGGCGGTCGACTTCCGTGATTACCGATAGCACCCCAATGAGCGCCGATATGGAGTTGCGCAGTACGCTGCGGGCGTTCCAGCTCGAATACCGCGGCACTGAAGCGATCGCCGCGGTTCGGCTCGATGTGCAACTGGTCGATCCGGCCAAACGGACTGCTATTGCCAGTAGACGCTTCGAAGCAATCCAAGCCACAGGCAGCAAGCGAGAGGCCGATGTGGTGAGCGCGTTCGGTGTCGCCACGGATATATTGGCCGGGCAGATCGTTGAATGGGCAGTTCAGGTCGGGGCAGCGCGTTTGCGAGTTGCACCGGAATTGGCAAGCAACCATGCACCCACAGCGTCGTCGATAAGCACAGACTAGTCGTCTTAACGGAGCACAGAAGCTAGGGCCAAAACGCTGCTCGACACCTTAACTCGGTACGACAGCCTACGGCCCCGATCCAATCCCAGGACCTCTTTGCCGTCCAACCTCCCATGACACACCGCCGCCGCGTACAGTCGCGGCGATCTGCTGCCCCAGTCGTGGCTCGATTATCGGCCGCCAAGGCACCAGACTGAATCCCATGCCGTCATCGAGCAGCGCATAGCGACCGCTGGCGAGCATGACCGAGCGCCGGTAGATGCCGGCTACGCGCTGCCCGTCTGTGACGTGCCGATGCTCCAATCCGCTATCGGCGGCAATGTGCTGGGCGGCCTGCGCCAGCTCCCGATTGCGCAGCGTTTCCAGCAGATTCCGGGAGAGAATCAGCCGCTGCCCGCGCCGCTGGGCCAGCCCCTGTTCTTCGAGGAAGTCGGCGCGCTGCTGCAAGGCTTGCCTAGCATCGCCGCCAAAGCCCAGGTCGCCCAGTCCCTTGCCGCCGCCGATCAACTGCTGATCCAGCCAGGTCGCGCCGATGACGCGGGCCTGCCGTTCAATCGGCAGATGCGATTTCAGTTCGACCGCCACGCCGCCCAGCCGCTGCGCGTCGTACTGGCGGCCACGCTCGGCCAAGTCGTCCGGCACCTTCCATAACCCCTCGGCCACGCGCTCCACGATGCCGGCCCGCCGTAGGGCTTCCAGCCGGCGGATATGGGCCGCCACAGCCTCTTGCGGGTCGCGGCCGGGCTTGGCTCGGCCTTGCTCGATCGCCAGGTGGTGATCGGTGCGGTACAGGCCATTGCTCGCCAGCGTGGCGATGTTCTTGTCGGCCGCCCGCACCTCGGCGGAACCGCGTACCTCCACCACCGCGCCGATGGGATAGTTCGCCAGCTCGTCGCGGGCGTCCAACGCGACGTAGTGGGCTTTGCCGTCCAACCCGTCGATGACCAGATAGCCGCGGTCGTGCAGCTCGTCGGCCAGACCCTTAGCAGCCACGCGACCGACGATAGTGCGGCCGTCGTCGCCCGGCTCGAACACCGCCAGCTCGCGAGGCTTGCCGCTCATGGCCCGCTGCATCGTTCGGATGATGTCGCCACGCTCGCCCAGGGCACGCAAGGTCTTCTCCGCGTCCGCATGGACGGCCCAGGTGCCGGGCTGCACCTCGTCGGCCAGGCCCAGGCGCTGCAAGCGTTGCAGGCGGCCGATCAGCAGCAGG
>CALMCS010000611.1 GCA_937862875.1 uncultured Comamonadaceae bacterium | reverse complement strand
GCGGACTCTTAATCCGTTGGTCGAGTGTTCGAATCACTCAGGGCCCACCAAAATTGCAACGCGCTACATCCTCACGGGTGTAGCGCGTTTTTGCATTGGGGCGCCGATTCTCGGGCCGAGCCCACTACCCTACAAACGCCCCCAACCTTCCCAAAAGTCATTGGTGTTTACTAGATAGCAAAATGTCAGGGCGTATGCGGAAATAGCGACTTTTTATCCATTTTTCGCTGAGCCCGTATGCGCCTTCCCAACTTTCATCTTTCGTCCCTCGCTCTTTTCGCCAGCCTGGGGCTCGGCACCGCTGCCGTGCAGGCCGCAGACTACCCGACCAAACCCGTGGAGCTGATCGTCTCCGCGGCCGCTGGCGGTGGTACGGACAACATGGCCCGCGCATTCGGCGAAGCCGCACGCAAGCATTTTCCGCAGCCCATCGTGGTGGTGAACAAGCCCGGTGCTGCCAGCTCGATTGGCTTCACCGAAGTGGCAACCTCCAAGCCCGACGGCTACAAGCTCGGCGTGATCACCGTGAACCTGGCGATCTTGCCCGCACTGAACCTGACCAAGGTGACGGTCGAGGACTACATCTACATCGCGCGACTGAACAATGATCCGTCCGCGATCACCGTGCGTGCCGATGCGCCATGGAAGACGATCGAAGAATTCCTCGACTCGGCACGCAAGTCTCCGGGCAAGATGCAAGTGGGCAACGCCGGTATTGGTGATGCTTGGCACGTCGCTGCACTCGCACTCGAAGAAAAAACCAAGACCCGTTTCAATCACGTGCCCTTTCAAGGCGGCAACCCTGCGGTGATGAGCCTGCTCGGCGGCCACGTCGATGCGGTGACCGTGAGCCCGGGCGAAGTGGCCTCGCACGTGGCATCCGGCAAGCTGCGTTTGCTCGCGGTGATGGCCGATCAGCGCATGCCCGGCCTGTTTGCCCAGGTCCCCACGTTCAAGGAACGCGGCATCGATCTGACCGTCGGTGCATGGCGTGGTCTGGTGGTGCCCAAGGGAACGCCGGATCCGATCGTGAACACGTTGAAGGACATGGCTCGCAAGGCCGGTAACGAAGCGAGCTTCAAGGAAACGCTGGAGAAGACCAACCTGGGCTACTCCTATGCCGAAGGCGATGTGTTCCTCAAGCAAATTCTGGCTGACCGCGAAATGTTCAAGGGCATCCTCGCCAAACTGGATGTGAACAAGTGAAGCAAGCCGCGCACATGAAGGACATGCTCGAGCGCGGTGAGATGCTGCAGGCCCCCGGCGCGCCTGACGTACTCACCGCACGCCTGGTCGAGCACGCCGGTTTCAACGCGATCTACATGACCGGCTTTGGAGCCACCGCGAGCAC
Source organism: uncultured Comamonadaceae bacterium (assembly GCA_937862875.1). GTDB lineage: Bacteria > Pseudomonadota > Gammaproteobacteria > Burkholderiales > Burkholderiaceae_C > Diaphorobacter_A. The sequence goes on along the minus strand of CALMCS010000611.1, from coordinate 951 downwards.
GCTGGGCGCACCCGACATCGGCCTGATGACGCAGACCGAGATGCTCACGCAAGCCCGCAACATGGTGCGTGTGACGGGCATTCCGATCATCGCGGATGCGGATGCGGGCTACGGCGGCATCAGCAACATCGAACGCACGGTGCACGAGTACGCCGCATCGGGCGTCGCCGCGATTCATCTGGAAGACCAGGTGGCACCGAAGCGCTGCGGCCAGATGGCCGGCATTCGCTTGCTCAGCGTCGGCGAAAGCGTCAAGCGCTTGAAATGCGCCGTGCAGGTGCGTGGATCCCATCCGCTGCAAATCATCGGCCGCACGGATGCTCTGGGCGTCGACGGCATGGATGCGGCGATTGACCGCGCCAAGGCGTACCAGGACGCGGGCGTCGATCTGGCGTTTGTCGATGGCGTGAAGACCATCGCGCAAGTGGAGCAGATCGCCTCGCGCCTGCAGGGCCGCAAGGTGATCTCGATCGTCGAGGGCAACGAAACCACGGCGCTCGACGTGGAGACGCTGCGCGGCATGGGATTCTCCGTGGTGCTCTACGCCGTGACGACCTTGTTCGCCGCGGCGCAGACATCGCTCAACGTGCTGCAAAACCTCAAGCGCACGGGCACCACGCAAGCCGATGGCGACAAGATGATGGCGTACGCGGACTTCGTGAAGATCGTCGGCATCGACAAGTACCAAAAGCTCGACGAGGCGTTTGGCGGCGAGTAAATCAAAAGCTTCCTCGAAGAGACCCAAGAAGGATGCCATGTGAATACAGCATGGCATCCTTTTTTATGGACGAGTGGACTTATCAATATTGCCTGGTGATTATTCAATCACATCCCTACACGACCGCCAACATCACCACCGAACCGCATCCGCCACTAATTGAGAATTCCCGATAGCAAATGCGACCACGGCGGTCATGCCCATCTCCAGGACAATCCCCACAAAGAGCAACT
>CALMCS010000610.1 GCA_937862875.1 uncultured Comamonadaceae bacterium | reverse complement strand
CTCCGCCGCGATCACCGATCTGGTCGCTGGCCGCGTGGACTTTGCGTTCCTGGCCGGCGTCGTCGCGATTCCGCAGGTCACTGCCGGCAAGCTGCGCATTCTTGCCTCGGCCAGTTCGTCGCCCGACAAGGGACCGAAGAACACGCTGGTGCTGGGCCAGCAAAAGCTTCCGGGCTTTTCTGCCGAGCCGTGGAATGGCCTGATGGGCCCGGCCGGTCTGCCCGCCGATGTGGTCACCAAACTCAACGCCGCGGTGAACGAAATCATGTCCAACCCGGACGTGAAGGCCAAGCTGCTCACGCTCGACCAGTATCCGTTCACCGGCACGCCCCAGCAGTTCAGCGAATACATCCAGAAGCAGTCGGCGCACTGGGCCGGCGTGATCAAAAAATCCAACATCGTTCTTGAGTGATGACGAGAGGCCAAGTCATGAAGTATTCGCAGTTCATCCACGGTGAGTTTTGCGACGGCACATCCGCCGAGGTTTTCGAAGTGCTCTCGCCCTCGACCGGCGAAGTGGTGGGCAGCTACGCGATGGCGTCGCCCGCCGATGTGAAGCGTGCCACCGAGTCCGCAAAAAAGGCCTTTCAAAGCTGGAAGAAAAGCGGTGCAACCCAACGCTCGGAACTGCTGAGAAAGATCGCGGACGAGCTGCGCGCCGACCGGGACAACCTGGCCACGCAGATCGCCACCGAACTGGGCAAGCCCTACAGCGAAGCGCAGAAGGAAGTCGACGTAGCGGCAGAAATGTTCGAGTGGTCCGCCGAAGAGGCGCGACGCCTCTATGGCCGCGTGATTCCGGCGCGCTCGCCCGGCATTCAGCAAACGATGCAGCTGGAGCCACGCGGCGTGGTGGCTGGGTTCTCCGGTTGGAATGCGCCGGCGATCACTCCCTCCCGCAAAATCAGCGCCGCGCTCGCCGCGGGTTGCTCCATCGTGATCAAGCCGTCGGAAGAAACCGCCGGTGTGGCGCTGCTGATTGCGCAGGCCACGCAGCGCGCGGGCGCGCCAGCCGGTCTCGTCAACATGGTCTTCGGCAACCCGGCGCACATCGCCGATCAACTGTGCAGCGATGGCGATATCGCGATGATCACCTTCACCGGTGGCACGGAGGTGGGCAAGCAACTGGGCGCAAAGGCCGCCGCGCACATGAAAAAGGCGACGCTGGAGCTTGGCGGCCACGCGCCGGTCATCGTCTGGAGCGATGTGGATATCGACAAGGTGGCCGCAACAACGGTCGCAACCAAGTACCGCAATGCGGGACAGGTCTGCACCTCGCCCACCCGCTTTCTGATTCATGAAAGCATCTACGCCGCGTTCTGCGAGAAATTTGTGGAGCACGCCAAGAAGGTTCGCGTCATGGATCCGTTCAACGCGCAGGCCCAGATGGGCCCTCTCAAGAACAAGCGCCGCCTGAACGCCATCGACCAATTGGTCCAGAACGCCACCGCGTCCGGTGCCCAACTGCTCGCAGGCGGCAAGGCCATCGACCAGCCCGGCTTTTTCTACGAGCCCACGGTGCTGGCGATTCACAACAAATCAGCCGACGTGTCCCGCATCGAGCCCTTCGGTCCGGTCGCATTGCTGATCCCCGTGAAGAACGCCGACGAGGCGCTGGCCGAGGCCAACAGCCTGCCCTTCGGTCTCGCCGCCTACGCCTTCACCAACGACATGAAACTGGCACACCGCTTTGCCAACGAGATCGAAAGCGGCGTGGTGTGCATCAACGAGCTGCAGGCCTCGCTGCCCGAAACCCCGTTCGGCGGCTACAAGGACAGCGGCCTGGGGTCGGAAGGCGGCATCGAAGGGCTGCGTGAATTTCTCCAAGTGAAATGCGTTCGTCAAGGAGGCCTCGCATGACCCGTCCCACTTTGGGCTTCATCGGTGTGGGCGTCATGGGTTTTGGCATGTGCAAGAACCTGGCGCAGAAATCCGGCTGCACGGTCTTGGCCGCCGATCTCCACATGGACAACGTGCACGCACTGGCCGACGCAGGCGTCAAGCCCAGCAGCATTCAGGAGATTGCCGAAAAGGCCGACATCGTCTTCCTGTCGCTGCCGGCCATTCACCATGTGGAAGCGGTCTGCACCGGCAAGGAGGGCCTGCTCGCCCACGCCCGCTCGCTCAAGACCATCGTCGACATGAGCACGAGCGACGTCGAACGCACGCGCCAACTGGCCGCGCTGCTGCAGAAGTCTGGGCTCGAATTGATCGATGCTCCCGTCGCCCGCAGCCGCGAGGCCGCCAACAACGGCACGCTGCTGATCACCGTGGGCGCGACCGAGGCGCAATTCTCTGCCGTGAAGCCCTATCTCGACTGCATGGGCAGCGACGTGCTGCACTGCGGCCCGACGGGTGGCGGCCAGGTGGTCAAGATCATGAACAACATGGTCCTGCTCAACACCGTGCACACGCTGGCAGAGGCCTTTGCGATCGCCGAAAAATCCGGTGTTTCCAAAGACCTGCTGGCTGAGGCGCTGGGCCTGGGATCGGCGGCCTCGTTTGCCTTGAAGCTCACCGGAGCGAACTACCTCGCCAAGGATGTGTTCCCCGAAAAGATGTTCTCGACCGCCTATGCGCTCAAGGACTTGAAGCTCGCGCTCGAGCTCTCGAACACCGTCCAGCTGAGCAACCAGATCACCGAGTTGACCGCCGAAAAACTGCAGCGCGCGGTAGACGCCGGCTTTGCCGACAACTACTACCCGGTGATGTACCGAATCATCGCCAACACCTGAGGTGGACCATGGCAACAGCGACGCAAAAACGAGTGCCCCCGTTGACCGATTGGCTGGTGTATCGCGGTCGTTTCGTCAACGTGATCTTCCTGCTGCAAAGCGGGGAACAGGAATATCTCATCCGCATCCACGAGGGAGCGATTGAAAGTATCCAGAGCGGCCCGTTCGTCATGCCGCGCTGGACGTTCCGCTTGAGCGCCGATGCCGTGGCCTGGCAAAAGCATTTCGACAGCACGCCCACGCCCGGTTACCACGACCTGATGGCGATGATCAAGTTCAAGCATCTCCGGCTCGAAGGAGACCAGCATATGTTCATGAGCAATCTCCTCTACTTCAAGGAATTGGTCCAATCGCTCGCGGAGGTGGTGCAATGAAGTCATCCATCGAGCCGATCTCCGGTGGCTACGTCAACCTTGCCATACAGGGCAAGAACTGCCGCGTCTATTTCGAAACCGCGGGACAGGGCCAACCGCTCCTGTGCCTGCACACCGCCGGCAGCGATTCGCGGCAGTATCGCGGTGTGATGAACTGCAAGGCCATCACCGATCACTTTCAGGTGATCTGCTTCGACCTGCCCTACCACGGCAAATCCTCACCACCAGAGGGCTGGGAGCAATACGAATACCAGCTCACCTCGCAGCTCTATGTCGACACCATTCTGGGTGTGATGGAGGCGCTCGACATTCAGAACCCAGTGGCCATGGGGTGCTCGATCGGCGGCCGTGTAGTGCTGCATCTTGCGCTCAAGCATCCCGAGAAGTTCAAGGCCTTGATCGGCTTGCAGTCCGGAGCGCATGTGGCGCCCTACTACAACCTCGAATGGCTGCACCGCCCCGACGTGCATGGCGGCGAGGTCTGCGCCGGGATCGTGTCCGGTCTCATTGGTCCGCACGCGAAATCGGGCGACCGTTGGGAAACGCTGTGGCATTACATGCAAGGCGGACCGGGCGTGTTCAAGGGCGATCTGAACTTCTACAAGGCCGAAGGTGATCTGCGCGCATTGGTGAACCAGATCGACACCGCGCTCTGCCCGCTCTACCTGCTCACCGGGGAGTTCGACTACTCCTGCACGCCGGATGACTCCAGAGCGCTGGCCCAGCACATTGCCGGCTCGCAGCTCAGCATCATGCCCGGACTCGGTCACTTTCCGATGAGTGAGGCACCGGATCACTTCATCCAGCATCTGCTGCCGGTGCTCGAGCAAATTCAGAGTTGATATCAAAAAATACCAGGAGACAAACATGAAGTTCACGCACATTTCCGCCGCCGTTCTGGCGTCCATCGCGCTGCTGCAAGGCTCGGCGTTTGCCCAAACCGCCGGGGCGAAGATTTCCGACGGCGTGGTGAAAATCGGTGTGCTTACCGACATCAACGGCCCCTTCATGGACAACGTCGGAAAGGGTTCCATCGTTGCGACCGAGATTGCGGTCGAGGAATTTGGCGGCAAGGTGCTGGGCTTTCCGATCGAGGTTGTGATCGCCGATCACCAGAACAAGGCCGACATCGCCTCCACCAAGGCACGCGAGTGGCTGGACCGTGACAAGGTCGATGCCGTCACCGAACTGGGCAACAGCGCCGTGGCACTCTCGGTGATGCGGATTGCGCAAGAGAAGAACCGCATGTCCATCGTGACCGGCGCGGGCGCGGTGCGCATCAGCAACGAAGACTGCTCGCCCAACAACGTGCACTGGGTCTATGACTCCTACGCCCTGGCCAATGTGGGCACCAAGTCACTGGTCAAGCGCGGCTTCAAGACCTGGTACTACCTGACGGCCGACTACGCCTTTGGACATTCGCTGGAAGGCGACGGCAAGCGCTTCATCGAAGACGCGGGCGGCAAGGTCGTGGGAACCTCGCGCTACCCGTTTCCGGGCAACGACTTCGCCTCCTACATCCTGAAAGCCCAGGAGAGCAAGGCCAACGCCGTGGCGATCGCCACCGCCGGTCTGGATCTGCAGAACGCCATCAAGCAAGGCCGCGAATTTGGTCTGGGTGCTGGCGGACAGGTCAGCGTGGCGATGCTCATGAGCATCATGGACGTCCACGGTCTGGGCCTCAAGAACGCCGGCGGCATGATGTTTGCCGAAACCTTCTACTGGGACCGCGACGACGACTCACGCCAGTTTGCCGACAAGTTCTTCAAGAAGATGAAGCGCATGCCCACGGCATTGCAGGCCGGTCAGTACTCCGCCATTCGCACCTACCTGAAGGCCATCGAGCAGGCGAAGACGGACGATGTCGCCGAAGTCATCAAAACCATGAAGACCATGAACATCAACGACGCCTTCGCCAAGAACGGCAAGCTGCGTGACGATGGCAAGATGATTCACGACATGTACCTCGTGAAGGTGAAGACACCCGCCGAATCCAAGAAACCCTGGGACTACTACAGCATTGAAGAGACCGTTCCCGGCAATGAAGCGTTCGAGAGTCTGAGCCAGAGCAAGTGCTCGCTAGTGAAGAAATAAGGTTCTTCGCGGATTTCCGGGTCTTTGAATGGATCCGGTATCCAAACACCCACAATGCAGTGAGCAGAGCCCATGAACTGGGCCCCCGAATGACGAGATAGGGTCCTAGGCTAGGCGTCGATGGCGCAGACAGTACTCTGGTACGGCAAGACATCGCAACAACGCATAGGGCCCTATATCGTCATCTCAAAACGAAAACTCTAACACCAAGCGCAAGAACAAAGTTCGGCAGAGAATTCGTTCTTGCGTCCCCGAGATTCCGTGTTGAAGCGGAAGTAAACCCGCGCCACCCATGACAAACCAGAGCATCACCGCGAACGCGACCCAAGAGTCGTACGAGGTCTACGCGATCAAATACGCATCCGTCGACCGGGTACGGCACAGCAATTTCCTCGACCCGATCGATGGCGACGGCGACGCGTTGATGCCTCTGGATTTCTTTGTCTGGCTGGTGCGCGGCCACGGTCAGTTGCTGCTGGTGGACACCGGCTTCAGTCAGGTGTCCGCCCTCGCCCGCAATCGCCGCTTTCTGCAGGATCCGCTCGAGGCCTTGAAACGGCTCGGCATTGCGGTGGATGACGTCCGGAACGTGGCCATCACCCATCTGCACTACGACCACGCCGGCAACGTGAACCTGTTTCCGAATGCCAAGGTCTGGCTGCAGGAGCGCGAGATCGCCTACGCGACCGGCAAGTGCATGTGCGATGCCAAGCAGAATCATTTCTTCGCGCTGGACGATATTGCGGTGGTGCTGAAACGCCTCTACCAGGGCGAAGTCTGCCTGGTCGATGGCATGCACGCGTTCGCTCCGGGCATCGAGCTGCATCGCGTCGGTGGTCACACGGACGGCCTGCAGATTGTTCGCGTGATGACGGAGAAAGGCTGGGTGGTGCTGGCCTCCGACGCGGCCCACTATTACGAGAATCTGGAAAAGCGCAATCCCTTTCCCGCCATCTACAGCAAGCCCGACATGATGAAGGGCTACGAGCTGATTCGGCAACTGGCCGACGGTGATGACAACATCATTCCGGGCCACGACCCCGCCGTCTGCACCAAATTTCCTGCGCTCGCCGAGCACCCCGGCGCACCGATCTACCGCATCGCGTGATCGATGCTGGAGTGGGCGATCTGCTCCTTCATCCAGTCTCTGAACAACATCACCTTGCGCGTGTGGCGCTGCAATTGCGGACGCACCAGATAGTACGAGGCGCCGGTCCGCACGGGTAGATTGAAGGGCCGCACCAGGCGCTGGGCCTTCAGGTCGTCGGCCAACAACGAGGTTTGTCCGACGGCAATGCCCAAGCCCTCCACCGCCGCCTGCCAGGTCAACACCGAGGTGCTGAAACGCATGCTGTCGGTGCTGGCGATGTCTTCGTCGTAGCGACACAGACGCGCCCAGGTCGGCCAATCGTCCTTGCGGTAGTGCGAAATCAGCAGGCAGGTGCGCAGCAGCGCACGCGGATACGCCGGATCGGGCGCATGTTTCTTGAAAAACTCGGGGCTGCACACCGGTTCGATGATGTCTTCGAACAGAAAGTCCGCATCCTGCCCCTGCCACGCGCCGTTGCCCATCTGGATCGCAAGATCGACGGCGTCCCGATCGAAGTCCGCGTTCTTGACGGAGTTGGTGATGACCACCGACACGTCCTTGTGGCGCGCGTGAAAATCGGCCAATCGCGGGATCAGCCACTTGGCGGCGAAGGTGGTGTAGGTCTGGATGCGCAGCGTGTTGTCTGCACCGCTGCGCATGATGTTCGAGGTGGCTTTGGAGATGGCCTCGAAGGCCGGTGCGATTTCTTCGCCGTACAGCACCCCGGCCTGCGTGAGGCTGATGCCATGGCGCTCGCGCCGGAACAGCTCGACACCCAGATACGATTGCAGCACGTTGAGTTGCTTGCTCACCGCCGACTGGCTGATGTGCAGTTCCTGCGCCGCCTTGGTCAGGTTTTGCGTGCGCACTACGGCATCAAAAACCTTCAAGGGATTCAGCGGGGGGAGCTTTTTGGACATGGGTCGATTGTAGAAGTCCCCACGCGTCGAGACTCGCAATATTTCAGCGCTGCGAAAGCCAGGCGTTGACGAGCACGTTGACGGTGGCTGCCGCGTCGTATTGCACCCAGTGACCTGCATTG
>CALMCS010000609.1 GCA_937862875.1 uncultured Comamonadaceae bacterium | reverse complement strand
CGTGAAGGTCCACTGGAACACGCCGAAGCAGCCCGAAGACTTTTCGCCCGGCAGTGCACAGCAGCCCGACTGGGTGCTCGACTGCCGCGGCCTCGGTGCCAAGCCCACCTGGAATGCGCTGCGTGGTGTGCGCGGTGAGGTCGTGCGCCTGCATGCGCCCGAAGTCACGCTGGCACGCCCTACCCGCCTCGTGCATCCGCGCTATCCGATCTACATCGCGCCCAAGGAAAATCACGTCTTCGTGATCGGCGCGACCGAGATCGAATCCGACGACATGTCCCCCGCCAGCGTGCGCTCCACGCTGGAGCTGCTGAGCGCCGCCTATGCCGTGCACTCCGGCTTTGCCGAAGCGCGCATCATCGAAATCGCCACGCAGTGCCGCCCCACGCTGCCGGACAATCTGCCGGCCGTGCGCTCGGTCGCCGACCGCGTGCTCGAGGTGAATGGCCTGTACCGCCACGGCTTCATGATTGCGCCTGCCATGCTTGACGTCGTCATGGAATTGCTGGAAACAGGACAATCGCTGCTCGCCCCCCGTTTTGATCTCTCCGTGCAACTGAATTGAATTCAATCAAGCACCCTATTGCCATGAACGTGACCGTAAACCAGAAAAACATGGATCTGCCAGACAACGCTACCGTCGCCGACGTCGTAGCGCAGGTGCAGGCCAAGCCACCGTTCGCTGTTGCAGTGAACATGCAATTCGTGCCCAACACGCGCTATGCCCAGCACGCGCTCGCGGCGGGTGATGCGATCGAAATCATCGCGCCCGTCACCGGCGGATGAGCCGAATCCAACATTGAACCGGCAGGCAAGCCAACAAGAACAAGGGTTGAACTCACCATGTCAAACACCAACAACACCTCCGTCGATCTGAACCACAGCCACAACGACCCGTTCGTGCTGTACGGCGAAACCTTCCAAAGCCGTCTGCTGCTGGGCACGGCGCGCTACCCCTCGCCCGCCGTCCTGCAAGCCGCCGTCGCGCGCGCCAAGCCCGGCATGGTGACCGCATCGCTGCGCCGCCAGGGCAGCAACGCGGCCGAGACCGGCAGCAGCTTCTGGGAGTTGCTGCGCAGCCTGAACGTGCCAGTGTTGCCCAACACCGCCGGCTGCCACAGCGCGCAGGAAGCCATCACCACCGCGCAAATGGCGCGCGAAGTGTTCGGCACGCCATGGATCAAGCTTGAGCTGATCGGCGATGACTACACGCTGCAGCCCGACACGCTCAACCTCGTGCCCACCGCCGAGCACCTGATCCGCGAAGGCTTCTACGTGCTGCCGTATTGCACCGAAGATCTGGTGCTGTGCCAGCGCCTCGTCGATGTGGGCTGTCAGGCCGTGATGCCTTGGGCCGCGCCCATCGGCACGGGCCGTGGCCCCATCAACCCCTACGCCCTGCAAATGCTGCGCGAACGCCTGAATGTGCCGATGCTGGTGGACGCGGGCCTCGGCCTGCCATCGCACGCCTGCCAGGTCATGGAATGGGGTTATGACGGCGTGCTGCTGAACACCGCCGTGGCGCTTGCGACCGACCCGGTCGCCATGGCCGGCGCGTTCGCCGATGCGGTCTCCGCAGGCCGCGCGGCCCGCACCGCCGGCGCGATGACACCGCAGGAATCCGCTCAGCCCAGCACGCCCGTGCTCGGCACACCTTTCTGGCACCACAACAATGGCTGATTCCACACCTACATCCTCCGGCACCACCGCGTCCGTTGCCGCCATGACGCAGGCCATTCTCGATCAGCATGGCGCAGCCTTTGCCGATTTCCCGGCACAGGCCGCACCAGCCCCAACAAGCAGCGATGCCGCGTATCTGGCCGCGCTTGCCGCGTGCAGCCAGCTCGGCTTCATCGCGCATGACGCCGAATGCGTGGCTCAGGCCTGGCAACAGCAGACCCGCCGTACCGGTGCATTCAACGCCGCGCAATGGCCGGTCGAGCCGGCAGACTTCGGTCTGCAGCCGCGCCCTCACGGCCAGAGCTTCGCCGCCTGCCCCAAGGACCTCGGCCTCTACGCCGTCTTGCCCGACGCCGCATGGGTGGGCCGCATGGCCCGCGCCGGCGTGCCCACGGTGCAGCTGCGCTTCAAGTCGGATGACCCCGAGGCGATCGCCGCAGAAGTGCGCGCCTCCGTCGAGGCCGTCAAGGGCACGGGTGCCAACCTCTACATCAACGACCACTGGCGCATTGCCATCGATGCGGGCTCCTACGGCGTGCATCTGGGCCAGGAAGATCTGGACGCCCTGCACGCGGACGAGATCCGCACGCTGCGCGACTCGGGCGTGCGCCTCGGTGTCAGCACGCACGGCTATGCCGAGATGGTGCGTGCCGACGCGGTCTCGCCGAGCTACATCGCCATGGGCGCGGTCTACCCCACCACGCTCAAGAAGATGGCCACCGTGCCGCAGGGCGTGGCGCGCCTCGAGCGCTATGCCCAACTGATGCGCGACTACCCCCAGGTGGCGATTGGCGGCATTGGTCTTGCGCAGTTCCCGGAAATTCTGGCCACCGGCGTGGGCTCGATTGCGGTCGTACGCGCCCTCGTGAACGCGGAAAATCCCGAGGCCACAGCCGCCGAACTCATGGCGGCCATGAAGGCTTCGGTGTAATCCCGCACGAAAATCGGTGAGTCACCTGCTCATGCCGCCATAATTGCGGCATGAGCAGCAGCAACACATTCCCCCAAGTAGGTATTGTCGGCACCGGCGCCATGGGCCGAGGCATTGCGCAGATCGCAGCGCAGTCCGGCAGCACCGTCCACCTGTACGACACCAACCCTGAAGCGGCCGCCGCCGCAAAAGAGCAGATCGCCCAGCAATGGCAGCGATTGGTTGAAAAGGGTCGCATCGAAGAAGCCAAGGCCACGCAGTGGACCGCGCTGCTCAAGACCTGCGACGCACTCGATGGTCTGGCGGCCTGTGATCTGGTCATTGAAGCCATCGTCGAACGCCTCGACGTCAAGCGCGCGCTGTTTGCTCAACTCGAAGCACTGGTGGCACCGACCGCCGTTCTCGCCACCAACACCTCTTCCCTGTCCGTCACGGCCATCGCCGCGCAATTGAAGGCGCCAGAGCGCTTTGCGGGCTACCACTTCTTCAACCCCGTGCCCCTCATGAAGGTGGTCGAGGTGATCGCCGGCCTCAAGACCAACGCCACGACCTGCGAGCGCTTGACGCAGTACGCCCGCGAGATGGGCCACACCCCCGTCACGGCACAGGACACGCCCGGCTTTATCGTCAACCACGCCGGTCGTGGCTACAACACCGAAGCGCTGCGCATTCTGAACGAAGGCGTGACCGACATCGCCACCATCGACCGCATTCTGCGCGACCAGGTGGGATTCAAACTCGGCCCCTTCGAGCTGATGGACCTGACCGGTCTGGACGTATCGCATCCGGTCATGGAATCGATCTACCACCAATACTACGAAGAGCCGCGCTACCGCCCCAGCGTGATCGCTGCCCAGCGCGTCGCCGGTGGTGTGCTCGGTCGCAAGACCAAGGAAGGCTTTTACCTCTACGACAACGGCACGCAGCAGGTTCCCGCCGAGCCGCCCGTGCCGAAAGTCGCCAAGATTCCGCCGGTGTGGGTATCGACCCGCGCGGCGCGCCGTTCCGAGCTGATTCAGTTGCTCAAGGACCTGGGCGCAACCATCGAAACCGGCCAATCGCCATCGAGCGAAGCGCTGACCCTGGTGGCTCCCCTCGGCTTTGACGTCACCACCGTGGCCGTGGTCGAGCGCCTCGATCCGGCCCGCACCGTCGGCATCGACATGCTGGTGGAAGACGCCGCCGTGCGCCGCCGCGTGCTGGCCACCAACCCTGCCACCCGCCCCGACTACCGCGATGCAGCGCACGCGCTGTTCGCGAGCGACGGCAAGGCGGTTTCGGTGATTCGCGACAGCGGTGGTTTCGTCACGCAGCGCGTGGTGGCCGCCATCGTCAACATCGCCAGCGACATCTGCCAGCAGCGCGTCTGCACCCCCAAGGATCTGGAAACTGCGGTCACGCTGGGTCTGGGCTATCCGATGGGACCACTCGCGATGGGCAACCGCTGGGGCCCGACCAACATTCTGGAAGTGCTGTTCAACATGCAAACCGTGTATGGCGACACCCGCTACCGACCCAGCCCATGGCTGCGCCGACGCGGAGCCATTGGCCTGAGCCTGATGCACGAAGAAGAGTGAATCGAACTCGCCTCCCATAACTGACGAGACAACAGAAGAGACAAAGGCCCCCATGCCAGCTGAACTGAAAAGCGAAAGCCGTGACCAGACGATGGTGTTGACCATCAATGATCCACAAACGCGCAACGCCCTGAGCCCCGACATCTATGCCGCCGGGGTCGAGGCGTTGAACGGTGCGGAGCGCAATCGCGACATCCGCAGCGTGGTCATCACGGGTGCCAATGGCATGTTCAGCGCCGGGGGCAATCTCAACCGATTGCAGGCCCGCCGCCTCGAAAGCGCGGAAGAACAGGCCCGCGGCGTGAACGCGCTGCACGGCTGGATCGACACGATTCGCAACTTCCCCAAGCCGGTGATCGCCGCGGTCGAAGGTGCGGCGGCAGGTGCCGGGTTCTCGCTCGCGCTGGCCTGCGACTTCATCGTCGCCTCGCGCGAGGCCACGTTCATCATGGCGTACGCACGCGTCGGCCTCTCGCCCGATGGCGGCGGCACCTGGAGCATTGCCAACGCGCTGCCGCGCCAGTTGGCGATGGAAATTTTGATGGGTGCGGACAAGGTCGACGTGCAACGTCTGCACGCACTGGGCGTGGTCAATCGCGTGTCGCAACCCGGCTACGCATTGGAAGACGCGCTGGCATGGGCCAACCAGATCAACCAGCGCGCACCCAACGCCCTCGTCAGCATCAAGGAGCTGGTGGGCGATGCACGCAGCAACAGCCTGCACCAACACCTCGATCAGGAGCGCGACCAGTTCGTGCGCAACCTCTCGCACGCCAACGCGGGTGAAGGCATCACCGCTTTCTTCGAAAAGCGCCCTCCACGCTACCAATAAACCCCATGCGCCCCCTGGCCGCACGGCTTGACCGTGCGCCGGGCGCGCATTCCGCCAGTACCCCAAACGACACCCTATGGACGAGCCGATTCTCAACATAGAAGAACGCGCAGCGATCAACAGTGGTCGCTGGTTTTCCTCTTTGTCGCCCTCTTTGCGGCATGACATTCTTCGCTGTGCCTACGTCAAGCGATTTCGCGACGGCGGGCTGATCACCGCACGCGGCGACCCACCGGACGAGTGGATCGCCTGTGCCCGCGGTGCGGTGCGGGTGAGCTCCACCTCCCTCTCGGGCAAACAGATCACGCTCACTTATGTCGAGCCGGGAATCTGGTTTGGCGACGTTGCGATGTTCGACGGCGATCGCCGCACCCACGATGCCTACGCCCATGGCGACTCGACCATCCTGTGCGTGGCGCGCGCCGATTTCAAGAAGATCCTCTCGCAACACGCCGAGCTGTACGACGCGCTGCTGCAACTGCAATCACGCCGCATCCGCCAGCTCTTCGGCCTGGTGGAAGACCTGAACACCCTGCCCCTGCGCTCGCGCCTGGCCAAGCAATTGCTGCATCTGGTGCGCAGCTATGGCGTCCCCAGCCTGGCCGAGGGTGACGAAATTCGCATCGGCCTGCAGCTCGCGCAGGAAGAGCTCGCACAACTGCTGGGCGCATCGCGCCAGCGGGTGAACCAGGAGCTCAAGTCGATGGAGCGCGAAGAAGCCATCCGCATCGAACCGGGCGGCCTCGTGGTGCGCGACCGCAGCAAGCTCATGCGGATTGCGGACGCCAGCCAGTAAAGCGTTCACCTCCGATTGCGCCCATTCGCGGTGCCATCCACACTATGCGCTCATGCCATTCATGAGCGCATAGTCTTTCAAAAAAATTTCTTTTCTTAATACTCAATTTGAGCATAATGGCGACTCCTGACATCACATGGGTCGACCACCATGCAACTCAAATCCGTGCAGTACGACAAGCCCCTGCTCTCCGCGGCAGGCCAATGCAGCATTGGCGAGGCCTGGGCCAAAGCGCCTGTCTTCGAGAGTCGCGAGCAGCAATTGCAAACGGCAGAGCGCATTGCCAGGCTGCTCAAGGAGCGCGACGCGGCCATCGTGGCGCACTACTACGTGGACGGCGCGCTGCAGGATCTGGCGCGTGATACCGGTGGATGCGTGGGTGACTCGCTGGAGATGGCCCGCATTGGTGCGGAGCATTCGGCCTCCACGTTGATCGTTGCCGGTGTGCGGTTCATGGGCGAGACGGCGAAGATTCTGAGCCCCGAAAAGCGCGTGCTCATGCCCGATGAGGACGCCACCTGTTCGCTGGATCTGGGTTGCCCTGCGGACGAGTTTTCGCGCTTTTGCGATGCGCACCCCGATCGCACGGTGGTCGTCTACGCCAACACCAGCGCCGCCGTCAAAGCGCGTGCCGACTGGGTGGTGACGTCTTCGGTCGGGCAAGACATCGTCGCGCATCTGCACGCACGCGGCGAGAAAATTCTCTGGGCTCCCGACCGCCATCTTGGGTCCTACATTCAACAGCAGACCGGTGCCGACATGCTGCTGTGGCAAGGCTCGTGCGTGGTGCACGACGAGTTCAAGGCGGACGCGCTGGAGGCGCTGAGGGACGAGCATCCGCATGCGGCGGTGTTGGTGCACCCCGAGTCTCCCGCCGCCGTGGTGCAGCTTGCCGATGTAGTGGGATCGACCACGCAGCTCATCGCCGCCGTGGGTCGCCTGCCTACCGACACCTTCATCGTCGCAACGGATCAAGGCATCTTGCACGACATGCGCTCGCGCTATCCGCACAAGCATTTTCTGGCCGCGCCCACTGCGGGCCAGGGTGCCACGTGCAAGAGCTGCGCGATGTGCCCGTGGATGGCGATGAACAGCCTGTCTGGCGTTGAACAGGCCCTGCTGCATGGCTTCGGTGCCATTGAGCTGGATGCGGCACTGGCCAACGCGGCACGCAAGCCCATCGAGCGCATGTTGCAGTTTGCTGCCCACCGCAACCAAGCGGTTCGCAGCAGCGGCGAGTTTGCGCAAGACGGCAAATTGTTCCAACATTTCGGCCCCGCCTGAAAGCCCATCATCATGCACACCAGACACTCCGACGTGCTGATCATCGGCACCGGTTTGGCGGGACTCTCCGTGGCGCTGTCGCTGCCGCCCCATGTGCAGATCGACCTGCTCAGCAAAGGCCCCGCCGCAGAATGCGCGAGTGCCTGGGCGCAAGGTGGGATTGCTGCGGTACTGGATTCGCAAGACAGCTTCGACGCCCATGTGCAGGACACGCTGATCGCCGGTGCCG
>CALMCS010000608.1 GCA_937862875.1 uncultured Comamonadaceae bacterium | reverse complement strand
TGATGCGCAGCAGGCCGTGGGGTTGCTCGCGGTGCTGGCTGGCGAGGGATTGCAGCTGCTCGGCCTCGTGCATCAGGCGCAAACAACCCGCGTGGACCTCTGCGCCCGCATCGGTGAGCGACAGCGAACGCGTGGTGCGGTTCAGCAGCTTGATGCCGAGCTGATGCTCGAGCCGCGCGACGCTGCGGCTGACCGCTGACGTGGTCAGTCCCATCTGGCGCGCTGCGCCGGCAAAACTCTGCTGCTCCACCACCCGGGCGAAGACCTGCATTTCGTTCATGAGCAGCGTGGGGTGTTCCATGGGGCGCCTGCCTCTACTGTGTTGCGTGTAAGGCAACAATGAATTGCCTGGTGGTCATATTGTTGATCGTATGAATCTACCGGAAGATACGCCCATCGGCTTTCATTGTTGGTTTTTCCTTTGTAATTGGGTATCGATATGTCTCAATCTGGCTCCGCACCCGGCGCGGCACTCGGCAGCGCACCCGTCCCCCAGACGGCCCCCGCACGCAGCGGCGGCGTGTGGCGCATGCTGTTGGCGATGGCCTTGTCCGGCACGATCGGTCTGTTCGTGGTGGAAAGCGGCCTGCCTCCGCTGCTCGTCGTGTTCGGACGCTGCGTGCTGGGTGGCATCGGTCTGGCCGCGTGGCTGGGGCTGCGTCGGCAATGGGTGCAACTGGATCGTTCCGACTGGCTGTGGCTGATCGTGGGCGGCGTGGCGCTGGTGCTCAATTGGATTGCGTTGTTCACCGCCTACCGCTACAGCAGCATTGCGATCGCCACGGTGGTCTACCACTTCCAGCCCTTCATCCTGCTGGGCTTGGCGGCCCTGCAGGGCGAGCCGATCGAGCGGCGCAAGCTGCCGTGGTTGGTGCTGGCGCTGGTGGGCGTGGTGCTCAGCAGCGGCCTGATCCAGGTGGGTGACACCGACAAGGTCAACCACGCCGTGGCGTGGCAAGGCGTGGTGCTGGCCCTGGTGGCGGCCTCGCTGTATTCGCTGACGACCGTGGCCACGCGGCGACTGGTGCACGTGCCCTCGGCACAGATCGCCATGCTGCAAATGGTGGCGGGCGGTGCGGCGCTGGCCTTCTGGGCGCTGCCGCTCGCGCTGCACCTGTGGGAGCAGTCGCCACAAACCATGTCGGCCCGCGCGGCGGTCTGCGTGGCGATTCTCGGTGTGGTGCATACCGCCTTCATGTACACGGTGATGTACGCGGCCTTTCAACGCCTCTCGGCCCCCGCCATCGCCGCACTGTCCTTTGTCTACCCTGCGGTCGCGTTGCTGATCGACCTGCTCTGGTTCGGCGCGGTGCCAAGCCCCGTGCAATGGCTGGGCATGGCCTGCATTGTGGTGGCGGTGCTGGTGCATCGTTTGCGGAAGTAGGGGGCGATCCGGTCAGTACATCGATGGGGCCCGCGATGTTCTCAAAAACCAAGATCGTGCTGAGCCGCCGCGGTTGACCCTGCGCGGCGGCGGGGGCATCGCATTCGCCGCACGATCGAGGCGAGCAATCGGCGCACAATTCGCACTCCGCAAATATTGCACTGCAGCATTTTCTGCGGTGACATTGCAGCGCTGCGAATTTTCTCGTTCTACATGTCGTCTCCCCAATCGTCCTCCCATTTGAATTCCAATTCTTCCGCCCCAGCCACCGAGGCTGCGGGTTCCGCAACGCGTTCCCCGGCCCAGGGCTGGATGAGCGTGATCGCCCTCGCGCTGGCCGCGTTTGTCTTCAATACGACCGAGTTTGTTCCGGTCGGCCTGCTCAGCGACATCGGTGGCAGCTTCGGCATGCGCACCGAGCAGATCGGGCTGATGCTCACGATCTATGCGTGGGTCGTGGCGCTCACGTCGCTGCCTGCGATGCTGGCGACCAGCCAATTCGAGCGTCGCCGTCTGCTCATGGGCGTGTTTCTGGTGTTCATCGTCAGCCATGTGCTCTCGGCCTTTGCCTGGAGCTACACCGCATTGATGGTGAGCCGCATCGGCATCGCGCTGGCGCATGCCGTGTTCTGGTCGATCACCGCCGCTCTGGCCGTGCGCGTGGCACCGCCGGGCAAGAAGGCGCAGGCCCTTGGATTGCTGGCCACCGGTACGACGCTGGCCATGGTGCTCGGCATTCCGCTGGGCCGTGTGGTGGGTGAGGCGCTGGGCTGGCGCACGACCTTCGGCGCGATTGGCTTTGTCGCCTTTGCCGTGATGCTGGTGCTGTGGCGTCTGTTGCCCGTGCTGCCGAGCGAAAACGCCGGTTCTGCCAGCAGCATTCCGATGCTGTTCAAGCGCCCCGCGCTGGTGGCAACCTACGCGCTGTTGATCGTGATGGTGACCGCGCAATTCACCGTCTACACCTACATCGAACCGCTGATTCAGCAAGTGGCCGGCCTGAGCGGCCAGATCACCACCTGGGTGCTGCTGCTCTACGGCGGCATGGGGATTGTGGGCAGCGTGTGTTTCAGCGCCTTCGGCATGCGCTGGCCGCGCGCGTTTCTGCTGACGGCGATCGCTCTGGTGACCGCCTCCCTGTGGTTGCTGCTGCCGAGCGCGCACTGGTCGGTGGCCTTGTATCTGGTGTGCTCGGTCTGGGGCATTGCGATGCTGTGCATGGTTCTGCCACTGCAGGCCAAGGTGCTGCGTCTTGCGTCTGATGCGACCGATGTCGGCATGTCGCTGTTCTCGGGCCTGTTCAACGTGGGCATTGGCGCGGGTGCGCTGCTGGGCAGCCAGGTCGGCACCCATGCCGGTTTGGAACATCTGGGCGTGGTGGGCGGAAGTCTCGCCTTGCTGGGGCTGGTCTGGTGCGGCTACGCCACCTGGCGCTGGAGCGGCACTTTTGCACCCGCTGCATCCAACGCATCGGCCACCAAGATGCACGGACTCCACTGACGGTACGCGCTGTCGCGAACACCAGCACCAAGACAAAGGCCGAGGACTGTTCCTCGGCCTTTGTGCTATTGGGGCGGGAGAGCTCGAATCAACCGCGGCGATTCGTGAGCTCTGTCAGCAATGCGGTCGCTCGTTCGATTTCTCGCGCCGTGTCTGCGGTCAATCCCATGCTCTGTTGTCGCATCGGCTGGAATGTGGTGTTGTCGTCGTCGGATTCCTCGATGGGGAAACGAGTGTGTTGGCGTGGCGGTTTGATGGATGTATCACGGCCTTGGCTTTCGTCGATCAACTGCGATCCGCCGTCAGCACGCCACTGGAAGGTGACGTTGTTGTCATCGTCCTGTTCTTCCTGTATCGGAGCGTTCTGTGATTGAGACAAGATTCTGGAACTTCCCGGAACGGGTTGGCGCTCATCAGGAACCAATGGACCCAGGTTGTGACTCGGAAGTTGGGAGATCGTGGACGAGTCCGCCGACTGAGCCGTTGTGGGTCGCGTTCTGATGGCGGCAGCCATCTGGGGTGCCGAATCTTCCGACAACAGTCCGATATTGGGTCTGATGGTCGATCCGGGTTTTTTGCCCAGTTGCGCAATACCGTTGTTGTAGGAGTCATCGATCTTCGCCCGCTCTTGGGATTGGAACGCATCGAGTTTGGCATTGGCCTTGTCGCGCTCGGGACCGGCCGGCATTTTTTTGATGTCATCGCGGATGTCATCCACGCCGGCGTGGAGCTCGCCCACCTGCTCGTCCCGGTTGAAGCGCAACTGCGTGGCCTTGTCATGACTGATCCGGCCCAAACCATCGCGGGCGGGCTGATCCTGCCAGAAGGTCTCGAGTCGCTTGTCAATGACCGTAGGGCCAACGCCCTGTGCGCCGGACGATGCCGCGCCCGCTTGCAAGGACTTCACTCCGTCGAGCGTCTTGCTCAGTTGCCCATCCATTTTCAGATTGAATAACTGATCGCGCAGCGCTGCGGTGGGGGTATTGGCTCCAACGCCGTTGACCTGCGAGAGGGCTTGCGTGTTGCCGGTGTTGATGGATCCGATATTCATGATGCGGTGCTCCTTGGGAGGCTTTGGGGACGGGTGGTGTTGCGGGGGGGGGAGTGCGGCGTCAGACCATTTGGCGCTTGCGGCGGGTGGCCGACGCAGAGGCCGACGCGGTGTTGCCGCTGTGCATCTGGCGAGCTTTGATCTCGTCTTCGATGCGGGCGACTTCCTCCGCCACCTGGGCATCCACCAGCGCGATGTCTTCTGGAGACAGCTGGCTTTCGAGACGCGCCAGCGCCTCTTCCTGGGAGCCCAACCCGTTTTGGGTTCGGGCGTCCTGAGCGGCCGTCAGCACCTCCTGTGCTCGAGCGATGGCTTGCTCCATTTCCTGCAATACTTCGACGCTACGATCCTGGCTCATGGGTTGCTCCTGTAATCAAATCGGTGACTCCTGACTTGAGTAACGGGTGCCGCGCAATAGTTCCAAAGTTCGTTCCAAAGATAGTTCCAACGATTGTTTCAGCGTTGGTCCCAAGGTTGCCGCGCAATGCGGCAGTCAGTACAGCCCGCTCAGACCACCTTGCCGTCCCGCAACGCCGCAATCGCCTCGGCGCTCAGTCCCATTTCGTGCAGCACCTCGTCGGTATGCTGGCCCAGCGCGGGTGCGGCATTGCGGTAACTGACTGGCGTGCCCGACATGCGAATCGGATTGGCCACGCCCGGGATCTGGCTCACGCCATCTTGCACCGCAGCGTTTTCCCAGCGCGGCAACTCCACGCGCAGACCGCGCGACTTCACCTGTACATCGTCGAACGCATCGGCAATGGTGTTGATCGGCCCGCAGGGCACGGCCTTGTCCTCGAACAGCGCAATCCATTCCTGGGTGGTGCGCGTCTTCATCACCGGCACCATCAAGGCCAGCAGATCGCCGCGATGCTGCACGCGCGCCGTGTTGGTGGCAAAGCGTGCGTCCTGCGCCCATTGCGCCTCGCCAATCGCCTCGCAATAGCGCTTGAACTGCCCGTCATTCCCAATGGCGAGCAGCACATTGCCGTCGGCGGACGCAAAGTCCTGATACGGCGCGAGACTCGGATGCATATTTCCTGCGCGGCTGGGGGCGACGCCGGTCGTCAGATAGCTCGACGCCTGATTCGCCAGAATCGCCATGCTCACATCGAGCAGCGCCATGTCAATGTGCTGGCCTTCGCCGCTCACATAGCGCGCATGCAGGGCCGCCTGCACCGCGTTGGCCGCGTAGAGCCCGGTGAACACGTCGATCACCGCCACACCGACCTTGAGCGGCCCACCGCCGGGCTCACCATCCGCGTGACCGGTGATGCTCATCAGCCCACTCATCGCCTGCACCATCAGGTCATAACCGGCACGCTCCGCATACGGCCCGGTCTGCCCAAAGCCGGTGACCGAGCAGTAAATCAAGCGCGGATTCACCTGCTTGAGACTCTCGTAATCCAGCCCATAGGCCTTCAAGCCACCGACCTTGAAGTTCTCCACCAACACATCCGCCTCAGCCGCCATCTGCCGAATCAACGCCTGCCCCTCGGGCTTGGCCATGTCGATGGTGATCGACCGCTTGTTGCGATTGCAGGACGTGTAGTAACTCGCCTGATTGGTCCGATTCCCGGCATCGTCCGTCAAAAACGGAGGCCCCCAATGGCGCGTGTCATCACCCACCTCGGGCCGCTCCACCTTCACCACATCGGCCCCCAGATCCGCCAGCAACTGCGTACACCAGGGCCCCGCCAGAACGCGAGAAAGATCAAGCACTTTGACACCAGCAAGCGCACCGCGATGAGAGTTTGTCGACATGGTTAGAGGATAGAAAAAGGGAGGTTATAGAAGGAGAAGCAGAGAAGCAGAGAAGCGGAGAAGCGGAGAAGCACAAAAAGAAAATGCCCACGCAATAAAAAAACTGCGCAGGCATTTCCCTTCTAGACGATCAAGCACAGGCCAAAGAGGAGTGCCAACAAACCAAGTACCCGTTGAAGGCCCAAGCACAGGCGCGGCCGAAGCCAGCAGACGCCGTGCAAGGGCCGCCCCGCGGCACTGGCGTCGTCCCCCAGGGGGGAAGGCGCGCAGCGACTCAGGGGGGTGCGTCAGAACGCGGCGAGACCGGTCTGAGCGCGGCCCAGGATGAGGGCGTGTACGTCGTGCGTGCCTTCGTACGTGTTCACCACTTCCAGATTCACCAGGTGACGCGCCACACCGAACTCGTCGCTGATACCGTTGCCACCCATCATGTCGCGAGCCAGACGCGCAATGTCGAGCGCCTTGCCGCAGTTGTTGCGCTTGATGAGCGAAGTCGCTTCCACCGACGCAATGCCTTCATCCTTCATGCGGCCAAAACGCAGCGCGGCTTGCAGGCCCAGCGTGATTTCGGTTTGCATGTCGGCCAGCTTTTTCTGGATCAGCTGCGTGGCGGCGAGAGGGCGGCCAAACTGTTTGCGGTCCATGGTGTACTGGCGTGCGGTGTGCCAGCAGAATTCAGCGGCACCCATGGCACCCCAGGCAATACCGTAGCGGGCGCTGTTCAGGCAGGTGAACGGACCCTTCAGACCTTGCACTTCGGGGAAGGCGTTTTCTTCGGGAACGAACACGTCATCCATCACGATTTCGCCGGTGATCGAGGCGCGCAGGCCAACCTTGCCGTGAATCGCCGGAGCGGTCAGGCCCTTCATGCCCTTTTCCAGCACAAAGCCGCGAATCGGGCCGACGGCGCCGCCTTCGCTGACTTCCTTGGCCCAGACCACAAACACGTCCGCGATCGGGCTGTTGGTGATCCACATTTTCGTGCCCTTGAGCTTGTAGCCGCCGTCGACCTTGTAAGCACGAGTGGCCATGCTGCCGGGGTCGGAGCCGTGGTCTGGCTCGGTCAAGCCGAAGCAGCCGATGTACTCGCCGCTGGCCAGCTTGGGCAGGTATTTTTGCTTCTGCGCTTCGGTGCCGAATTCATAGATTGGCACCATCACCAGCGAGCTCTGCACGCTGGCCATGGAACGGTAACCAGAGTCCACGCGCTCGACTTCGCGGGCGATCAGACCGTAGGCCACGTAGTTCAGGCCGGGGCCGCCGTATTGCTCGGGGATTGTTGGGCCCAGCAGACCCAGTTCGCCCATCTCGCGGAAGATGGCCACGTCGGTCTTCTCATGGCGGAACTGCTCGAGCACGCGGGGTGCCAGCTTGTCCTGACAGTACGCCGCAGCCGCTTCACGAATGGCGCGTTCGTCGTCGGTGAGTTGCTGTTCGATCAGGAAGGGGTCATCCCATTGAAAGCGTGCGTTGGCCATGGTGTCGGTCTCCAGTACTGCTGCGGTATGAGCAGGTTTTGTAAAAAAGGGGCGATAAAAAAAGGGGTCTGAGCCACGCATGCGTCTGTTGCAATGCATTGCATGGATCAGGGAATGACTGCATGTTATGCCCCGATGGTCATTGAGCGCAAACGACTTGTTTTCATCCAGAAATGCGTTTTACGCATACATGGATAGAATCGCTCTCCATGCGCAGACACATTCCCTCCACCCAGGCGCTGGCCTGTTTCGAGTCCGCCGCCCGCCACGAAAGCTATACGCGCGCGGCGCAGGAATTGGCGTTGACGCAGAGCGCCGTCTCTCGGCAGATTCTTGCGCTGGAGGACCAATTGGGCGTGCAACTGTTTCGCCGCACGCGCCACGGCGTCTCGCTCACCGCCGCGGGCCGGCACTACAGCCAACAAGTGGCGCGCTGGTTGCAGGGGCTGGAGCGCGACACGCTGGATGTGATGGCGCACCAGGGACACGGCGGCTCGCTGTCGCTGGCGGCCGTCCCGACCTTCGCCACACGCTGGCTGATTCCGCGCCTGCCGTTGCTGGCCAGAGAGCACCCGGAAATCGTGGTGCATATCGAGACCCGGACCCGGCCTTTTCTGTTTTCCGACACCAGCTTCGACGCCGCCTTGTATGCGGGAACCGCAGATCAGGTGGCCAACTGGCCCGGCGTGCAGGTGCAGATGCTCATGCCGGAAGACGTCGTGCCGGTGTGCAGTCCGCAACTGCTGGAAAAGGCAGAGAAAGCCGCGCCTCGCGGAAGAGGGCGCGCCCACCAACCCGTGAGTCCCGCATCGATCGCCCAGATGCCGCTGCTCCAGCAAAGCACGCGGCCCTACGGCTGGCAGCAATGGTTTCATGCGATGGAGGTCGACGCCCCGCGCGCGCTGGACGGTCCGCGCTACGAACTGTTCTCCATGATCGCGGTGGCCGCCACCATGGGGCTGGGCGTGGCGCTGATGCCGCCCATGCTGATCGAGGCCGAGATGGCACGCGGCGATCTGGTGATTGCCTGCGCGCGCCCGCTGCGTGGTGAGCGGGCCTATTACCTGGTCACGCCCGCGCAGCCCGCCGCGCCGGTATTGACGGCGTTTGGCACGTGGCTGGGACGCATGGCGCAGGGTGTGGAGTAGGGGCCCGCAGCGCCCTTTAGCCCGTTTGTAGGAGAACAGCCATAGTTGAGGCGCAACAGGAACGCTGCAACAAACTCCCGGTCACACTGATAACCGCAACGCAAGGAGTATTGCCATGGCAATGGACGCCGTTTATCACGCAAGCACTTTTGAACCCACCGTGGATGAGCTCACCATCCTCAAACGAATGGAAATGGGCGAGTTGGTCAGCATGACCACCGCGTTGAAGGAGCATGTCTCCGCGCGTTTGATCGAGTGGGGGATGATCGGCAAGACCTTCGATGGAAAATTCACCATCACCGACCTCGGCAGACAACAGATTCGGCGCACCGACGCATGAACCACGACCACTCCCGCATCCCCGGTGAAGAGCCTGTAGAGCCAGACACGCCGGGCGACCCGATCGAGCCCGCAGATGCGCCTCCGCACCTGCGGGCTTTCTACTGAAAATTGGGGCTCGCCCCTTGCTCGCACCTTGCACTCCATTGGGCCAATTAGCGTGCAATGTCAATGGGTCTAGACCTACATGGAAGGCTTCAGCAATCCTTTATCGTATGCTTCATACGTTAATTTTCAAAAGGATGAAGCATCGTGTTCAGCACCAATAAAATTTCCAGCGCACAAGAAGATCTCGAAAAATTGGTAGACGACGTGCGCAGTGCGCTTTCCTCGAAAGATTTGGACGATCTGCCAGAAATTCGCCAACTGCGAAAGCGCCTCGATCAGGGCCTGGGCGATGTCCAGGAGTCGGCCATCGAAGCCGCGCGCCATGCAGCGCGCCAGACCAAGGAAGCCGCACTCGCCGCGGTGGATTACGCCCGTGACGAGCCTCTGCGCGTCGCCGGTGCCGCATTGGCCGTGGGTGCCTTGGTAGGCTTCCTGCTGTCACGTCGCTGAAATAGATAATTGACCGATGAGCCGCAAGGCTTGATCGATTCACAATAAAAATAAAACCCAGACGCGCAAATTGCGCGTCTGGGTTTTTTATTGGTGACGCGAACTTGGGTGTTACCGTTCAGCCCCTACCATTCAAGCGCTTGCGGCCCGCCACGCGCATTCCGAAGCCCGCAACACCCAAGGTCGTCAGTAACAAGC
>CALMCS010000607.1 GCA_937862875.1 uncultured Comamonadaceae bacterium | reverse complement strand
AATACGGCAGCTTGCTCGCATCGGTCGCCACCTTTGGGGTCGGCTTCCTGTTTCGCCCGCTGGGCGGCATCTTGATCGGCTCGTTTGCCGACCGCGCGGGGCGCAAGCCCGCCATGTTGATCACCGTCGCGCTCATCACCGTGGGCACGTTGGGCATGGCCCTCACCCCGAGCTACGCCAGCATTGGCGTGGCCGCGCCGGTCATCGTGGTGGTCTGCCGCCTGCTGCAGGGACTGGCGCTGGGCGGTGAAGTCGGTCCGGCCAGCGCCATGCTGGTCGAGGCGGCGGAGCCCGGCAAACGCGGTCGACTCGCCAGTTGGCAGGTTGCCAGCCAGGGCGCGGCCATGGCCGTTGGCGGCATCGCGGGCATTCTCGTTTCCGCATCACTCACGCACGAGCAACTGGCCTCCTGGGGTTGGCGCTTGCCCTTCATCCTGAGTCTGGCGTTGATTCCGATTGCGATCTATATGCGCGCCCACCTGCCCGAAACACTGGAGACCCGCGATCACACGCGCACCGGCATGCAGCTGGTGGGCGAAGTGCTCCACCGCTACCGCCGCATGGTGGTTCTCGGCCTGTTGATGATGATGAGCGGCGCGGTGTCCACGCAGATCGGCAATTACATGACGACCTACGCCATTCAAACGCTCAAGCTTCCCGCCACCATCGCGCAGGCGAGCACTCTGCTGGGGGGCGTGTCCACGTTTGCATTTGCGTTGCTGGCGGGCTGGGCCTGCGACCGCTTTGGGCGCAAGGCCGTGATGATCTGGCCGCGCGTGCTGCTGGCGTTGGCCGTGGTGCCGATGTTCCTCTGGCTGGACGGCTCACCGAGCATCGTCACCCTGCTGTTGGTGACCTTGCTGGTCACATCGCTCACCGCCGCCAGCGGCGCGGCGTCGCTCGTGGTGTTGCCCGAAATGATGCCGCGCGCGCTGCGCAGCACCGGAACCTCCGTGGTCTATGCCGTGGGGGTCACATTGTTTGGAGGCGGCACCCAATTCTTCGTGACCTGGTTGCTCGCCACCACCGGCAACCCACTCGCGCCTGCGTACCTCGTCGTGGTCACCAGCATCATCAGCCTGATCGCCATGTGCATGCTGCCGGAGACGCGTGATGTGGATGTGACGTTGTAGGAAGCCACGGGCACTTCCGCGCGAAGTCTCTATGATGTGACGCTCCACTGGCTCTGGGTAGATGATCCACCATGTTGACCGTCCATCATCTGAATAATTCACGCTCGCAGCGGGTGCTGTGGCTGCTTGAAGAACTTGGCGTACCGTACGAGATCAAGCGCTACGAGCGCGATCCCAAGACGATGCTCGCGCCGCCCGAGTTGCGCGCGGTGCATCCGCTGGGCAAGTCACCGGTGATCACCGACGCGGGCCAGACCATCGCCGAATCGGGCGCGATCATCGAGTACCTGGTCGACAAATATGGCGAAGGCAGCGGACTGAAACCCGCCGCCGGCACGCCCGAGCGTCTGCGCTACACCTACTGGCTGCACTACGCCGAAGGCTCGGCCATGCCGCCGCTGCTGCTCAAACTGGTCGCGCAGCGCATTGGCACCGCGCCCATGCCGTTCTTCGCCAAACCCATTGCCCGCAAGATTGCCGCCACGCTGCAGTCGAGCTTCATCAATCCGCAGCTCAAATTGCACTTTGGGTATATGGACAACGAGTTGAGCAAGACCGGTTGGTTCGCGGGCGACACGTTCACGGCCGCCGATGTGCAGATGAGCTTTCCCCTCGAAGCCGGCAGCGCGCGTGCCGGAATGAAGGGGCGAACACCGGCGATTGATGACTTTCTGCAACGCATTCACGCGCGTCCTGCCTACCAACGGGCGCTCGAGCGCGGCGGTGAGTACGAGATCATCGGGTCGAATTGACGGGTGTGGGGCGTCCTTGGCGCTGCGCCTACAAGCAGTCAAGGGTAAAAAA
>CALMCS010000606.1 GCA_937862875.1 uncultured Comamonadaceae bacterium | reverse complement strand
GAGGCGATTTCGCGCACCACCTTGTCGGCGATTTCTGCCTTGGCTCCGCCCAGTTTGAGGGTCTGAAACCAGGTCAGCGCTTCGGACAGCGTGTAGTGGCTGATTTCATAGATGGCGAGTGCCTGCTCGTTCTCTCCCACCTTCACAAACCGCGCTTCGCGGCGCAGGCGTGCGCCGTGGCATTCCGTGCAGGCCTGCGTGCTGCGGTAGCGTGCGAGGTCTTCGCGGACCACCGACGAATCGGTTTCGCGATAGCGCCGTGACATGTTGGGCACGATGCCTTCGAACGGATGCTCGCGCACCACTGGCTTGCCCTTTTTGGGGCCGCTGTCGAGCAGGTAGCTGAAGGCGATGTCTTCGGTGCCCGAGCCGTAGAGAACGACCTGGCGCACATGCTCCGGCAGTTCTTCAAACGCGGTTTCGACGTCGAATTGGTAGTGCTTGGCGAGACTTTCGAGCATCGCGAAGTAATAACCGTTGCGACGGTCCCAGCCCTTGATCGCGCCGCTGGCCAGACTCAGGGTGGGAAACGCCACGACGCGTTCCGCGTCAAACACTTCCTGCTGACCAATGCCGTCGCAGGCCGGGCATGCGCCGGAGGGCGAGTTGAACGAGAACAAACGCGGTTCGAGCTCGGGCAGCGAGTAGCTGCACACCGGGCAGGCGAACTTGCTGGAGTACAGGTGCTCGGCATCCGTATCCATCTCCAGCACCAGCACGCGGCCATTGCCTTCGACACCGCCCACGCGCAGCACGGACTCGACGCTTTCGGCCAGGCGCTGTTTGGCATCGGGACGGACCTTGAGGCGGTCGATCACCACGTCGATGTCGTGCTTCTCGGTCTTCTTGAGTTGCGGCAGATTCTCGAATTCGTAGACGCTGCCATCGACCCGAAAACGCACATAGCCGAGCGCCTGCATCTGCGTGAACAGCTCGTTGAACTCGCCTTTTTTCTGCCTTGCCACGGGGGCGAGCAGCATGATGCGCGTGTCTTCGGGCAGGGCCAGCATGGCATCGACCATCTGGCTGACGGTTTGCGACGACAGCGGCAGGCCGTGCTCGGGGCAGTAAGGCGTCCCTGCGCGGGCGTAGAGCAGACGCAGGTAATCGTAAATTTCGGTGACCGTGCCGACCGTGGAGCGCGGGTTGTGGCTGGTCGCCTTCTGCTCGATGCTGATGGCGGGCGACAGGCCCTCGATCAGATCGACATCGGGCTTGTCGAGCTTGCCCAGAAACTGGCGCGCATAGGTCGACAGGCTTTCGACGTAGCGCCGCTGGCCTTCCGCGTAGAGCGTGTCGAACGCCAGACTCGATTTGCCCGAACCCGACAGGCCGGTGATCACCACCAGCTGGTCGCGCGGAATATCAAGGTCGATGTTCTTGAGATTGTGGGTGCGCGCACCGCGGATGCTGATGCGGCGCTGGCGCAGGGAATCCGCCATGTAGCGACCCTCGCTTGACGCACGAGCGGGGATATCGGCGTCCACATCCATGTGGGCACCGGGGTTCTCGAAAGACTTGTCTTGCTTGGAGGGCATGGAATCTCAAACTTCGCAGGCGAACCGAACATCATAGGACACCGCCCCTTCGACCGTACAACCTCACTCCCTACAGGCCCACAAACCGCTGGCAGACCGCGCCCAGCCGAGCGGCAAGCGCCATTTGATTACATTCGATATAATTTCATTTGTAATCATTTAATCGACAATGGATTCGCTATGAGCCTCGACTCACGACTGGAGCGCATTCTTGCCGGCAAGCCCAAGCCGGTGCTGGATGCCGTTGCCGCCTCGCGGCTCTTGCTGCACAGCGCCGCCTATCTGGAGCGGCGCGTGAACGAGGCTTTGGTGCCGTTTGCGCTGCACATGAAGGAGTATCTGGCGCTGAACCTGCTGGTCGACGCCGTGCACGAGCCGCTTCGGCCCTCGTCGCTGAGCGTGTCGCTCAACGCCACGCGCACCCAGGTCACACGGCTGCTGGACGGCATGGAGCAGCGCGGGTTGTTGGTGCGCTCGGCCGATGCCCAGGACCGGCGCAGCCTGCAATTGCTGTTGACCCCTGATGGCGCGGCGCTGCTGGCGCGCGCCATGCCGGTGGTGCAAGCCGTCTATCTGGAAATCTGGTCGTCGATCGGCGAGGCCGCCACGCACCAGATGCAGCAGCAACTGCGGCGGGTGCATGATCGCCTTCAGACCATGGACGTGACCGCAGCGACCGAAGCCTGACCTGAAGCAGGCGCGCCACAAAAAAACCACGCATCTCCACCGAGAACCACCATGAAACCCGCTCGCTGGCAACATTTCTTGCACCGCGAAAAGCAATTGCTGCTGATGTGGCTGCTCGGCGCATTGGTGGGCATGGAGTTTCTGGAAAACGGCATGTTCGTGTTCGCCTCGTCGCACATTCTGGGCGGCATCGGCGTGGCTCCGCGCGAATTCGCCCAAGTGCAGGCGGCCTACGCGGTGGGCAGCATGCTGATGATCGCCATGCAGCAATGGCTCACGCGGCACTTCGGGTACCGGCACTATCTGCTGCTGGCCCTGCTGCTCTACGCCGTGGGCGATCTGGCCTCGGCCAATGCCAACAATCTGGCGGAGCTGACTTCGGCGCGTCTCATCCAGGGACTGGGCGGCGGCGCGTTCTTCATCAGCACGCGGGTGTTGATTCCCATGCTGTTCTCGCCCGCGCTGCGCCCCAAGGCCACGCGGATTTTCATGCTCAGCATTTTCAGCGTCGGTGCGATTGGACCGCTGCTGTCGGCATGGCTGGTGGACAACTGGGGTTGGCGCTGGGTGTTCCTCATCGTGCTGCCGTTCACCGTGGTGTTTGCCATCGGCGTGCGCGCCCTCTTGCCGCGCCACCTCGGTCGCAGCAGCACACCGGTGCGCTGGTCGATCGCGCCGATTCTCCTGTTCATACTGGCGATTGGTTGCGTGCAGTGGAGCTTCTCGGAAGCGCGCTACGCCCTGTTCGACAAGCCCGAGCACCTCGCGCTGATCGTGCTGGTCGGCGTGGTGCTGATGGGTCTGTTCGGCATTCACCAATGGAAGCACGACGAGCCGCTGCTGCACCTGCGCGATCTGATGAAGCCCGGCTTTCTGGTCGGCATCGCGCTCTACGCGCTGTATTACTTCATCGTCAATTTCAGCAACTACCTGTTCCCACAATTCGCCGAGCAGGGCTTGCGGATTCCGCTCATCACCACCGGCTGGCTCAACAGCTTTGCGGCGCTCACCAGTCTCGTGGTGGCGATTGGCTACATCAAGTTCGCCGCCAAGATCAGCAACAAGCGTGCGCTGATGATGGCCGGCTGCATCGCCATGGCGGGTGCCTGTTTCTGGCTCAGCCTCGTGCCGCCCGATGCGCCCTACACCGCGCTCTACGGCGCACTGATCATCAAGGGCTTCTTCGGCGTGCTGATGGTGCTGCCCGTGGCCGCCCTCACCTTCCGCGCGCTGGGTGACAACCTGTTCGCCAAGGGCTACCAGAGCAAGAACATCATGCGCCAGATGATGGCGTCGTTCGCCTCTGCCGTGGCCGCCGTGGCGCTGCAGGACAGCAAGTTCGTGCAATACACCGAACTGATCGGCCGCGTCACCCCGTCCAACGCAGGTGCCAATACCTGGCTGGCCACGATGCAGAGCCACTTCGAGCAGCTCGGCTACAGCGCGGCCGAGGCCCACGGAGCAGCACTCGCGGAAATGAGCGCCGTCGTCAACCACCAGGCCTTGTTCATGGCCTGCCAGAGCCTGTACCACTGGCTGGCCGTGGTCGCAGCCGTGGCAGCGGTGGTGGTGATGCTGCAGCGCCATTTGCGTTGACGCGACCCATAGACTGCGCGCCCACAATAAGCCTCTTCGCGAATTCCCGAGGCTTGGTGTTGGGGGGTGGGGGTTGGAGGTTGGGGTATCCAAACACCATCAACGCAGCGAGCAGAGCCCAGGGACTGGGCCCCCGAATGACGAGATAGGGTCCTAGGCTAGGCGTCGATGGCGAAGACAGTACTTCCGTACGGCAAGGCATCGCAACAACGCATAGGGCCCTATATCGT
>CALMCS010000605.1 GCA_937862875.1 uncultured Comamonadaceae bacterium | reverse complement strand
CCGCTGATCGTCGACACCGTCGAGCTGCTCGGCGCCGAGCGTCTGATCTACGCCCTGGCACTGATCTATCCGCATTACCTCGCACCCACCCCCGCCATGGGAATCGTGCGATTGCATCCCAACGATACCGAAGGCGGCATTGCAGGCCCCTTCCAAGTGCCACGGCTCACCGTGCTGCGTGCCCCTATTTCTCCGGGACAAGTGACGGCCTGTCAATTTCGCACGGCACACGGTGTGGAACTTCTTCCGGTCCATATCCAAGCGGCTTGGATTGAAGGATCGGCCAGCGACGTACGCATTCCGGCCAGTCAGAAAAAAGTGCTCAGCAGCTTGCACTTGGTGATGGAGACACAGGGCGACAAGGAATTTCGTTCCATTGATTTCGACACCCTCCCGATCTATATCGCGGGTCCTTTCGATCGAGCCTTGTTACTGCTCGAGCTGATCTGCGGCAGACTCGTTGGTGGAGCCATCCAATGGAGGTCCGCCGAGGGCAAAGATCACCAGGCCTGGTTGAGTGCCGAGCAAGTCAGCGGCATGGGATTCGAGAACGACGAAGCCTTGATCCCTTACGGCGAACAGAGTTTCAGTGGCTATCGGTTACTACACGAATACTTTGCTTGCCCAGACCGCTTTCGCTTCTTCAAAATCTCCAGGCTGCGCCAACTGCTCAAGCATGTCAGTGCGACCCGCATCGAGATCGTGCTGCATTTCGACCGCGCAGCAACCGAACTGGAGAAGGTGGTGTCAGAAGAGAGTTTTCATCTTTATTGCACACCCGTCATCAACCTCTTCCCCAAAAAAGGCGATCGAATCGACGTCTCGCTGACCGTGTTCGAACACCACTTGCTGGCCGACCGCACCAGGTCACTGGACTATGAGATTTACTCGGTGTCGTCGATCCAGGGCTACGCGGTCAACAACACGGACGTGCAAACCTTCTTACCCATCTACGAAACCTTGGGCGCTCTGGAGCACACGCAATCGCAGGCCTATTTTTCGCTGAGGCGAGAGCCGCGCAAGCTCTCCGAAGTGGCCAAGCGAAATGGCCCACGCACGGGCTACATTGGTAGTGACGTATTTGCACAATTGGTAGACCGACAGGATGTACCTTATCCAAGTAGCTTGAGCCGCATCGCACCGGACATGCTGTGCACCAACCGCGATTTGCCGCTGCTCATCACCTCGGCAGGCGAGCGCAATTTTCAGCTCTCCGTGTCCGCGCCCGTTCAGCGCGTGGAACTCGTCACCACCCTCACGCGACCGGTGCCCGCCATGGCCGAGCGCAAAGCCACCTGGCGGCTGCTGTCCCACCTGCAACTGAACTATCACACCCTCACGGACGTCTCCCCTACCGAAGGTGCCAAGGTATTGAGTGAGTTGCTTGGTCTGTACTCTCAGTTGGGGCGTCCGGAGACCGCTCAACAAGCGGAGAGCATTGCCTCCATGAGCGTGTCTCCCACGTATGCGCGCTTGAACATTCCCGGTCCCATCATTTATGGGCGCGGCGTGGATATCCAGGTGACACTGGACCATGCCAAGTTCGGCGGCGCAAGTCCGTGGTTGTTTGGCGCGGTACTGGAGCGATTTTTCGCACGCCATGTCGGCATCAATTCCGCCACACGCATGGCAATGGGCACACTCCAGAATGGTCCCTTCGCGCGCTGGGAGACGCGGTGGGGCATGCGACCCAGCGCTTGAAGATTCACTCGACATGGAAAATTCCAACCATTCGTCGCCACTGCCCGCCGAGAAGTACGTTTTGGACTCTCGTGACAACGCCTTGTCAGCACTGGTACGCGCACCCTTGCCCCCAATAGAGTCGGTGGATCTGTTCGCCCTGCTGCGGCATTTGGATGCGTCTTCGCCTTCTGCTCGGCTGGGTTACTCACAGACTCCGCGCGAAGATGTGGTGCGACTGGGACAGCATCCATCCACTCTCTTTGCCCCATCCACCATTCACGGCGTACGCTCTCGCGGCCGGACCGGACGCCCGTTGGTGCGCATTCTCAGCTTCGGCGTCTTCGGGCCCAATGGAGCGCTGCCCATTCACCTGACCGAATATGTACGCGAACGCCTGCACAATTTCGG
>CALMCS010000604.1 GCA_937862875.1 uncultured Comamonadaceae bacterium | reverse complement strand
AGTGCGTGCTGCAGTTGAAGTTGTACGCGGTTTTTTACTGCTGGCCTGGAAGCTGAAGTTTGTGTCGCACGGTGGGTTGGTCGAGCTGTCAACTAGGCTGGAAGCCATCAGCAGGCAGGCAGCTCGTTGGCAGCAGTGGTTTGACGCAAAAATACCGTGAATTGGGTGCCATTTCGATTTGAAGAATGGACATGAATCCGCCCCTGATGGATATCGACGATACGCTTGACAAGATACAAGCCTAGCCCGGTTCCGGGTTTATGTTCACCGTTGGCGCCGCGGTGCAATGGCCTAAATATATATTGCAGTTCATTCGCTGGAATGCTCTGGCCAACGTTATGGACGGAAATACGAACCCCGTGGTTACGCATGCCCTGGATGGTCACGTTGATCGGAGCACCCGGGTCCCCATGGATGCGCGCATTAGTCACCAGGTTTCTCACCAGAATGCACGCCAGCCCGTCATCACACCTTAAGGTATTAGGCAAATTACTGCTTGCTATTTCAACCTGCCCCAAATCAGCTGCCCGCAAATCGTTCGTGATATCGGCTAGTAATTCCTGTACATCGCACAGCGATGGTTTGAAAACCAAATTATCCGGCGCCGGATGCAGCCTCAGCATGTGGACATCAATCAAATCGTTAAGCCGATCAGAAGCACGTCTAATTCTTTCATAGCGTTTCAGACTGAAGTCGTCCGCGCCATTGTGGGCTGAGCCAAACAATAAGTTCTGGACTGTCAGATTGATGACCGCTGCCGGCGTTCGCAGTTCATGTGAGAGGCTTCGGAAGAAGTTCAAACGGTCGGCGTTCATCTGCGCCTCCATGGCTGCTCTGACCTTCGTGTTTTCGACATCGAGTTTTGCCCGATTCTCCTTATGTCTCGTATCTAAAAGAATCCAGGCTAACCCTATGGTGGTGGCCACCAAAAAAATCACAACCACATAGCTCGAAAAGCGCACTTCCGTCCAGATACTGGGTTCAATAATTCCCAAGCTTCGAAACAATCTTGCGAGCATCAAAATGCGGATTAAGTTGTAGGTCAACAGCGTGAAGGAGTTTGCCAAATTCTTCGAACGCAAGAGGTAGCGGATGGAGACCGGAAGCAACATGCTGTTCAAGGCAGCAGCGCCAAATACCAGCGTCTTGGCAATCAGGTCATATTGATTGATCAGAATCAGTATGGATGTAACCAGGCACAGGCCCAGTACGGAGACAAGCGCGTATCGTCGCTTAACAAACCGAGCTTCTAAGTTGGCCCCTTTGGTTGGTAGGCGCATGAGTTCATATTCAAAATATATTCCCAGTACTAAAATTGTTACAAAGCTGTTAGCAATCAATAGATCCGGGCTCAATTTTGTTGCGGGAAATCCTAGCCATTGCAGGCTTCCTGTTGCAATTGTTGAGGTGAGTACGTAGGCCGTGGCGTACCACAAAAAATACAGGATGATTTTCTCGCGGAACAGTGCATATAAAAGCAAGTTGATGAGGACGATGACGGTAAAAAAACCACTTATCAAGCCGATACTGCGCATCTCAGTGACGGCCATGTCATAAAACGCAAGTGGATGCCATACCTTGACCGCAGTGAAGAATTGAACGTGACTGACGATGCGGATGTAGACAATTTGAGGTCGATTCTCTGGCAGCGCGATTCTGAAGACTATGTTTCTAAAATTGACTTCTCGCGCGGTGTCTGGGAAATTCTCTCCGGCCTGGTGATATTCAACCCCGCCATCAGGCGTTGGCATGGCAAGCAATATGTCCTTGGCCCGCGTGCTTTGAAACTCCAGAAACCAGATGGCACTGGCACCCTTGGGCCGCTCAATAGAGAACCGCTGCCATATCGCCTCATGCATTTTGGGGAAATGAATTTTTTCGCTGCCGGGCGAGAAGGCCTGCTCGCGCACCTCCGCCAAGGACATTGTCTCGGTGGTGTCGATATATTGGGGTAGTCGGGGTCCTCTTGTTCTTAGTGCGTTTTAGGACGTTTCAGAAGCCCCTATCCATGCGGGTTCCCAGGGCACGTCCTCTCGCAACCCGCATGGTTGCTTGATTCTCTGACCCCCTCCCTCCGCAAAGCGGCATTAGGCCTACATTGCGTCTCGGCAACGCGATTTCCAGCAGTTGGTAGCTTTTCTTGCATCAACGTCCCGCAAGCCGATAATGCCCGGCTCAAAGACCAAAACAAGGATTCCGGTGGAACATTGGAGAGCACCCTTCCTGGGACTGCGTGACATCCCGGCAGCCCTGGACGACTTCGAACTCACGACCTTTTTCTCGTACAGCGCCGCCGAACTGGCGGTCATCCGTTCGCTGCGCAAACCGCTGCACCGGATCGGCCTGGCCCTGCACATGGGGTTCATCCCCATGAGCGGGCGCACCCTGGACGCGGTGGACAGAATCCCGAAAGTGCTGTGGAGCCACCTTGGCACCCAGCTCGGCATTGAGCCGCCAGAGATGGGCACGCTGCGGTCCCTCTACATTGACCGCATGCGCACGCTGTCCGAGCACCAGCAACTGGCCTATCGGACGCTGGGCTTCCAGCAGATGACGGAACACCAGCGGCGCTACGTGGTGCGCTGGTTGCGCGAAACGCTCAATGGTCGCTCGGACCACACCTCGCTTCTTCCTGAAACGAAGCGCTGGTTCTATGACCACCGCATCCTGCAAATTGCGCCCCGTGAACTCAAAAGCCTGATTGCCGCTGCGCTCAAGGACCATGAAGCGCAACTGCTCAAGGCAATTGAGCATGCGTATGGCCAGCAAAAGCTTCAGGAGTGGGATTCGGCCCTGAACTCCAAGACTGCAGATGGCACCCCGTTGCAATCCTGGCTGTGGGCGGCACCGCTGAAACAGTCCACGGTCCAGATCACCCAATTTTTTGACAAGGTGGACCACTTGCGCACCATGGGCGTTGCCGACCATTGGCCCACCACCGTGAATGACGCGGCCGTCCGCTACTATGCCCGGCGCTGCGCCCACCGGGCGCCATCGGCCAGCAAGCGCATAACATCGACTCGCCGAAGTCTGGAAGTCGCCTGTTTTCTGCGCTATGCCCTGTGTACGTCCTCGGACCAGCTGCTCTTGATGCTGCGCCGCTGGATTCGCAAGATGGCCAACGATGCCGCGCGCGAAACCACACCCACCTATGCGGATGCGCACGCCAAGCTGCGGGAGTTTGCGCTGAGCGTGGGAAAACTGGCCAAGGATGAGGATCTGTCCCACGCCGATCTCAAATCCAAGCTGGTCGAAGTGACTACTGCTGTACTGGCCGACCCAAAAATCAGCCGCTCGGCCTTGGCGCGAACCTATCTGGTTGATCATCCAAACCAGTCGCGTGCTTTGTTGGGAAGGCTGCTGACGCTGCCTCTGGCCGCCCAGGCAGACCATCCAGTGATACAAGCGCTGGAAGTGCTGCGCAAAACCTATGCTGCCCGTGCGACATCCCTGGCCACGACCCCAACCATCAAACTGGGAAACCGGTGGCAGAAGATCATTGCAGGCGCGGACCGCCAGAAAGCCCTGGCCGCGTTCGAATGGGCAACGCTATTTGCCTTGCGCATGGCGCTGCGCAACGGTTGCGTGTACTTGGATCAAAGCTTTGTGTTTCGCAGCCAGGGGTCTCCTCGTTTTCAGTGC
Organism: uncultured Comamonadaceae bacterium; assembly: GCA_937862875.1. Classification (GTDB taxonomy): domain Bacteria; phylum Pseudomonadota; class Gammaproteobacteria; order Burkholderiales; family Burkholderiaceae_C; genus Diaphorobacter_A. Next base: position 32 of record CALMCS010000604.1, on the reverse strand, counting down.
AATAAGTGACGGTACGCAAAGCTAGCACTGGC
>CALMCS010000603.1 GCA_937862875.1 uncultured Comamonadaceae bacterium | reverse complement strand
CTCGCTTGGCGCTGCGAGGCGTGATGCGGTGCACCTGGGCAGCAGCAGCCGCCTCTGCAGCCGGATCATTGCCCGACTTGGCGGCCTCGGTTTCGTTGGTCACGGCTTCCATTTCGGCTTGCAGCCTGCGTACGCGGTCTCGGTACATGGTGGCGAGGGCGGCGTGGTGCTCCGCCGCACTTTCATGTTCGAGGGCGGCCATGCGTGCTTCTTCCAGGCCGTGCTGAATGCGGCGCATGTAGATGACAGTAGGGTTCATGAAGCGCTGGAACATGGTCATTCTCCAAAGCAAGCTAACAGGAGGTACGGCAACACCGTGCTTCCAATGATGACGCGCTGGCGGCAAATGGAAGTAAGACGAGACCTATTTCTGTCGCGAGATAGGGATGGCACTTAGTGGTAGCCGAGTGCTGGTTGATAGTTGTTCAAGATGCGCACAGGGCAGGTGGTTTTCTGACTCGATTGGATGCGAGGTAGCGCTATCGCTCAATGGCGCAAGCGGTCTGCAGGATTTACTGACAAAATCACCCGCATGAGTCTGATTCAAGCTTTACCCGAGGGTCCACTGGACATCATTGGCGATATTCACGGTGAGTTTCACGCCCTGACGCAGCTGATGCAGCATCTCGGCTACGACGCGCAGGGACAGCATCCGCAGGGGCGCACTCTGGTGTTCGTGGGCGATTTCTGCGATCGCGGGCCCAACAGCCCCGCCGTGTTTGCGTTGGCCAAACAGCTGATCGAGTCCGGGCGCGCCGTGGCCGTGCTGGGCAATCACGAAATCAACCTGCTGCGCGAAGATGCCAAGGATGGCTCGGGCTGGTTCTTCGACGAACGGGTGACTCGCGACAACGAAAAATACGCGCCGTACCATCGCCCGGACGAGGCGCAGCGCCCTGAGATCGTGAAGCTGCTCAGCACCTTGCCGATCGCCCTCGAGCGTGCCGATCTGCGCGTGGTGCACGCCGCCTGGTGCGAGCCCCAGATCTCGATGGCGCGCCAGCTGCCCATGGGCACGGTGCGCAGCGAATACGACCACTGGGAGCAGGAGGCCGATCGCAAGGCGGTGGAAACCCGTCTCGAAGATCGCATGCGCGCCGAGCGTGAAAGCTGGCCCCACGATCTGGAAGACGGCTCGCAAAAGCCACCGTTTCTCAAGGCCCATGCCGAGAACGAATCCAACAAGCAGATGCTCAACCCGCTCAAGGTGCTGACCTCGGGCGTGGAGCGCCAGGGCCGCGATCCGTTCTATGCGGGTGGCAAATGGCGCTTTGTGGAGCGGGTCGCCTGGTGGGACAGCTACCCGGACCCGGTTCCGGTGGTGGTCGGCCACTACTGGCGCCGCGTTCACTCGATTGATCGTGCCCAGTTGGGCAAGGGCGACCAGGACCTGTTCCGGGACATCTCGCCGTTTGCCTGGCATGGCTTGCACAGCCAGGTGTTCTGCGTCGACTTCTCGGTGGGCGCACGCTGGACGGCGCGCCTCAAGGGCCAATCACCCGAGAAGGATTTCAAGCTCGCAGCCCTGCGCTGGCCCGAGCGCGAGGTGCAGTTCGACGACGGAACCAGGCACCACACGACCGGCTTCGGCGAGCGCGTCTTGCCTCAGACCGCCTGATCGCCTGATCGCGTGATTGGGGGGGCCGTCACGACGGATGGGATGAAGCCACGCTGACCGGCATGTGCAGCATGGCCGTCAGCCCCTCGCCGGTCGATTCCAGCACCAGCTCGCCGCCCGCGCTCTCCGCGATGTGCCGCACGATGGTGAGACCCAAACCGCTGCCGCTCGATCCAGCATGCTTGCGCCAGAACCGCTGCGTGGCGAGTTCCATCTCCGCCGCGCTCAGCCCCGGGCCATGGTCGCTCACCCGTACCTGTACTGCCGCGCGTTCACCGTGCCGCACCAGGTCCAGCGTCGCCCGCACGGGATGCTCTGCGGTCTGGTGCAGCAAGGCGTTGTCGAGCAGATTGGTGATCGCACAGACCAGCAGCGCAGGTGCCACCGACAGGCGAACCGGCTGCCACTGCGCGTCTTCTGCGTTCGGCTCCATGCCCGTGTGAAGCAGGGCGGGAGCGCCCGGTCGCTCGGCACGCGCACGCCGCTGCGACTGCTCGCAGGCCTGATGAAACGCGCCGGCAATGGCCTGGCCGTCGCTGTGCAGGCGTTCATCGCTGTTGGCATTCTCGACACGCGCCAGCTGCAGCAATTGCTCCAGCGTGGCCTGCAATTGCAGAATGCCCGTATCGGCCTGCCGCAAGGCATCTTCCGCAATCTCTGGTCGGGTGGCCTGCAAGCCGTTGCCAAGCGCCAGTTGCGCCACCTGCACATGGGTTTTGATGGCGGTGAGCGGCGTGCGCAGCTCATGCGCCGCATTGGCCGTCCAGCGCCGCTCGCGCTCCATGCTGGCGTTGATGCGCGACAGCAGCGCGTTCAGGCTGTGCACCAGCGGCGACAGCTCGGCAATGTCTTCACCCGATGTCACGGGTGTCGGGTCCTGCGGCGGGCGCTCGCTCAACTCCTTGCGCAGCAGCTCGAGAGGCCTCAGGCTGTACGTGCAAATCCACCACGTCAGCCACAGGATGCCCGCGAGCGTCAGCACAAACGGCCACACCAGCGTGCGCAGGATCGACTGCACCAAATGCTCCCGCACATCCTCGCGATCGGCGGTGGCCACGCGAATGCCGTTGTCCTGCAACACATAGGTGCGCCACAGCTTGCCGCCCTTGACCGTCTGACCGAACCCGCTCGCCTGGTGGTCGCTCAGATCGGGGCTGTCGCCGGTGCGGGCAATCGGCAGCACCTCCACCTCGCTGCGCACCAGACTGACCTCACAGGCCACACCATCGCGGGCAATGAGTGAGTGCAGGGCGTTGCTGGCCGCGGGCGTGATGGGTGCCTGTGGATCGGGATGAATCTGCTGCACGATGTCCGCCACCATCTTGGCCGACGCAATCAACCGATCGTCCAGCATCGCCCGCAACTCGCGCTGCATGCTCGTGAACTGCCAGGCCGCCACGCTGCCCCACAGCAGGCAGGTGGTGAGCGAGAGCCCCCACATCAACCGGCTGCGCAGACTGCTGCGCGCCCGTGACATGGCCAAGCTGGTCGGAGTAGTGGAGGTGGCGTCAGGCTTCAAGCGGCGCTCTCGCCATACCGCGCACCCAACCGAAAGCCAGTTCCGCGCACGGTCTCGATCACATCGGGCCCGAGCTTTTTGCGCAAATGGTGAACATGCACATTCACCGCATTGCTCCCCACATCGAGGTCAAACCCATACAGACTGTCATGCAGCTGCGCCAGGCTCAGCACCCGCCCACGCGCCTGCAGCAGCGAAGAAAGCAGGGCCCATTCGCGGCGCGCCAACTCCACCCGCTCGCCATCCCGAAACACCTCGCCGGTGGCGGTATTGACCTGGCAAAGCCCCAACTGCAAAAGGTCGGTCGCCCCACCACGCGCGCGGCGCAGCAAGGCATGCAGGCGCAGCACCAGCTCCTGCAATTCAAAGGGTTTGGTGAGATAGTCGTCGCTGCCGGATTCAAAGCCCAGCACCTTGTCACCCATGGTGTCGCGCGCAGAGAGAATCAGCACCGGAAAATCCTTGCGCCCCTCGCGCCACTGGCGCAGCAAATCAATCCCATCGCCATCGGGCAAGCCGAGATCGAGCACACAGGCATCGAAATGACGGTGCGCCGCGCTGTACACCGCACTGGCCATATCCGATGCAATGTCACAACTGAACCCGTGCAGCATCAGCCCGGTGCGGATGCCGCTTGCCACCAGAGCGTTGTCTTCGACGAGGAGTATGTGCATGTCGCGGGCAAAGTGATGGATTTTAGTGGGCGGGCTGCATGACCGGTGATTCACACCCAAGTCACGCCGCCCGCTCACTCAGGATTGCGCCTGCTGGCCCGGCCTCACACCCTCCGCACCTTCACCGGCAACGCCTGCCGCACCACCGCGCCGGACACCCAGTCGATCCACACGTTGTCCTGTGTCGGCCGGGTCGGGTCTGCGAAGCCGAGGTCGTTCAGGTTCACGCCGTTGCCGTGCTGTGGGTTGGCCGGCGTCGCCTTGCCGTCGACCCTGTGCGCCACGGCGCCGAGCTGTTTGTGCCCGTAGCCGTATTCGACGGCGATGGCACCCTTGGCGACGCCGTCGCGGACCAGGGCGACGCCCTGGATCTTGGCTCCGGGGGAGGAGACTTCGATGCGGTCTCCGTTGGCGATGCCGAGTGCGGCGGCGTCCTCTCGGTTGATCGAGACGGGGTTGTGCGGGTGCACCTGGCGCAGGCGCGAGGCGGCGATCGACATGGAGCTCATGAGGTTCGACTTGTACGAGCTGGCGGTGAGCGGGAATTCGCTCTCCGCGTATTTCTCGCGCATCGCCGTGCCGTCCGCAAAGCGGGTGGGGTACCAGGTGGGGCAGCCGCTGTAGCGCTCGCCGGTCATGGAGTGGCGCATCTTGGCGACGTCTTCGTTCCACAGTTGCATCGGCAACTTGTAGGCGGCCTTGGTGTGATCGCCCACCCAGGCTTCGTCGAGCTTGTCAAAGCGGCCGCCGCGGCTCATCACCATGGCGACGCGGCGCAGCTCTTCGGGCTTCAGCTTGTTTTGCAGATCCGGCATCCAGCGCGTCAATCCGGTGATGGCGATGTCGTCGTCCGAGGCTTCGGGCACGGGCTTGCCGGCCTGATAGGCGATGTTGCACATGCCGCGCAGATAGAAGTCTTCTGCGTTGTCCAGATCGAGGGGCTGGCCCTCGCTGTCGCTCATGCCGCCCTTGCCGAAGCCGGGCAGTTGCAGCGCCTTGGCGATCGCAAAGATGAAGCTCTCGACGTTGACCGGGCGGCCATCGGCGGTCGAGGTGACGGCCGGTGCCACGGTGGGCCAGCGCACGGTGCTGGCCTTGGCAACCACGTCGCCCCAGGGAGCACCGATGCCCCAGCTCTCATAGGTGATGGTGTCCGGGACGATGTAGTCGGCGTAGGCCGAGGTTTCGTTGATGAACGGGTCGATCGAGATGAACAGGGGCAGCTTCTTCGGGTCTTTGATGTGCTCGAGCACGGTGTTTTCAAAACCGCAGATGCCGTAGACGGGGTTGCTCATGTGGTTGATCCAGGCCTTGAGGCCATACGGATAGC
>CALMCS010000602.1 GCA_937862875.1 uncultured Comamonadaceae bacterium | reverse complement strand
CCGCGATGCTGCAGCACAGCGTCAATCAAGTGTCCCCAACGTTCCCCATCTGCAACGCCTGAAGCCCTCCCGGCCTCAGGCTTTTTTTGCGTTCGTGCCCAGCTTCCCCACCCCTTCCCAAGCAAGCAAAAACGCCACGCTACCAGCAAGTCAAGCCGCTTTTCCTGCTTTCTTATATCGAAAAACGCATATATGCCTGAATAAATATTCGTTTGAAATCTTAAGCAAGCCTTCTACAGTCGCGTTCATGGCTCAAAAACGAAGCCAATTTTGATCAAGCCCCCACGAACCCGAAGCGACTGCCATGTACCAATACACAGAATTCGACAAACAGTTCATCAGCCTGCGTGCCGAGCAATACCGCGACCAACTGGAGCGTTTTGAGGCTGGCAAGCTCACGAACGACGAGTTCAAACCCCTGCGTCTGCAAAACGGCTGGTATGTGCAGCGCTACGCTCCCATGCTGCGTGTCGCAGTGCCCTACGGCGAGCTGTCGAGCGCTCAGCTGCGCGTGCTGGCCACCGTGGCGCGTGACTACGATCAGCCCGATGCGACGCTGCTGGCCGACGCACAGGCCGCTCAGGAAAAGCTGGGCGTGATCCCGCTTGCCAACGGCCGCAGCATTGGCACCGAATTCAAGTACGGCTACGGTCACTTCACGACGCGTACCAATGTGCAGTTCAACTGGATTCCGCTCGACAAGAGCGCGGACGTGATGGACTTGCTGGCTTCTGTGCAACTGCACGGCATTCAGACCAGTGGCAATTGCATCCGCAACATCACCACCGACGCGCTGGCCGGCATTGCCGAGGACGAGATCATCGATCCGCGTCCCTACTCCGAAATTCTGCGCCAGTGGAGCACGCTGCACCCCGAGTTCTCGTTCCTGCCGCGCAAGTTCAAGCTCTCGCTCAACGGTGCCAAGGAAGACCGCGCCGCCCTGGGTTGGTATGACGCTGGCCTGCAATTGTTGAAGAACGAAGCCGGCGAGATCGGTTTCAAGGTGCGCGTGGGCGGTGGCATGGGCCGTACGCCCGTGATCAGCCCCGTGCTGCGCGAGTTCCTGCCCTGGGACCAGATCATGAATTACCTCGAAGCGGTGATTCGTGTCTACAACCGTTATGGCCGCCGCGACAACCTCTGGAAGGCGCGCATCAAGATTCTCGTGAAGAGCGAAGGTCAGGACTTCATCGATCAGGTGGACGAAGAGTACCGTCAGATCGTCGAGAACGAAGGCGGCCCGCACACCATCACCCAGGCCGAGTTCGACCGCGTGGCGGCCAACTTCAAGGAGCCCGAGCTCGATCTGTCGCCCTCGGACGCCGAAGCCGAAACGCTCGAGCTGCTGCGCACCGCCAGTGCCGAGCACAACGACTTTGGCCGCTGGTTGCACAGCAATGTGCGCCCGCACCGCCTGCCGCAGCTGCGTTCGGTGATTCTGTCGTTCAAGCGCGTGGGCTTTGCGCCCGGCGATGCCACGGCCGACCAGATGGACGCTGCTGCCGATCTGGCCGACAAGTTCTCGCATGGCGAGCTGCGCGTGACGCACGAGCAGAACCTGCTGCTGCCATGGGTGCGCCGCGACCAACTGCCCGAGCTGTACAAGGCCGCCAAGGCCCTGGGTCTGGCCAAGGCCAACATCGGTCTGCTGACCGACATGATCGCCTGCCCCGGCGGTGATTTCTGCTCGCTGGCCAATGCCCGCAGCCTGCCGATTGCCGAGGCGATCACCGAGCGTTATCAGGATCTGGACGAGCTCTGGGACCTGGGCGAAATCGATCTGCACATCAGCGGTTGCATCAACTCCTGCGGTCACCACCACAGCGGCCACATCGGCATTCTGGGCGTGGACAAGGATGGCAAGGAGTGGTACCAGATCACGCTGGGCGGTGCCGACGGAACCTACCTGTCGGGCCCTGCACAGGCCGGCAAGATCATTGGCCCATCGTTCAGCGCAGCGGAAGTTCCGGGCGTGATCGAAGCGCTGCTCGGCGCCTACCGCGATCTGCGTGAAGCCCTGCCGGCAGAGGCCGCCAAGGCGGCTCATGGCCAGAAGCACGAGAACTTCATCGACACGGTGCGCCGCGTCGGCATCGATCCGTTCAAGGCGGCCGCCAACGCCGTGCGCCAAACCGCTCACGCTGCCGTGTCGGCCTGATCAGGCTGATCGAACCACGAGAAAAACGACAGAACACCATGAAAATTTTCGCTGCAAACGAACACCAGCCGGTCACCGAAGACCAGAAGCACATCCTCGTGCTGCCCAACGACGCCGACCCGCTCACCGTGGATCTGGCGGGCGTCGAGCGCATTGACCTCGACTTCCCCAAGTTCACCGATGGCCGCGCGTTCAGCCAGGCTCGCCTCCTTCGCGGTCGCCTCCAATTCAAGGGCGAAATTCGCGCCACGGGCGATGTGTTGATCGACCAGTTGGTGCAGATGTCGCGCTGCGGTTTCGACGTGGCCGTGCTGCGCGAAGGCGTGGACAAATCCGACGCACAGCGCCAGTTCGAACGCTTCCATGCGTTCTACCAGGGCGATGTGAAGCACCCGCTGCCGCACTTTCGCGACGCCAACTTCCGCGCAGCCGCTTGAAGCACCAGGCATAAGGACATTTGCACAATGAACGCCCGTACCGAACCCGAATTGCTCTCGCATCTGAGCAATCGCCATCTGGATGCGCTGGAAGAAGAAACCATCTTCATCCTGCGCGAAGTGGCCGCTGCCTTTGAACGCCCCGCCCTGTTGTTTTCGGGGGGCAAGGATTCGCTGGTGATGCTGCGCTGCGCGGAAAAAGCGTTTGGCGCGGGCCGACTGCCCTATCCGCTGCTGATGATCGACACCGGCCACAACTTCAAGGAAGTGACCGATTTCCGCGACCAGCGCGCCAAGGAACTGGGTGCCGACCTGATCGTGCGCAGCGTCGAAGACTCGATGGCGCGCGGCACGGTGCGCCTGGCCCATCCCGGCGAAAGCCGCAACGTGCACCAATCGGTCACGCTGCTGGAGGCGATCGATGAGTTCCGCTTCGACGCGCTGATCGGCGGCGCCCGCCGCGATGAAGAAAAAGCCCGTGCCAAGGAGCGCATCTTCTCGCACCGCGACAGCTTCGGTCAGTGGCAGCCCAAGGCGCAGCGCCCCGAGCTGTGGACGCTGTTCAACACGCGCCTCGCTCCCGGCGAGCATTTCCGCGTGTTCCCGATCAGCAACTGGACCGAACTCGACGTGTGGCAATACATTGCCCGCGAAAACATTGCGCTGCCATCGATCTACTACACGCACCAGCGCGAAGTGGTCGAGCGCAAGGGCCTGCTCGTGCCGGTCACCGAACTCACGCCGCCGCGTGACGGCGAAGAAGTGGTGACCCGCGATGTGCGCTTTCGCACCGTGGGCGACATCACCTGCACCTGCCCCGTCGAAAGCACGGCGGCCACCGCCGGCGAGATCGTGATCGAAACATTGGCAGCCGAAGTGAGCGAACGCGGCGCAACTCGCATGGACGACAAGACCAGCGAAGCCTCCATGGAAAAGCGCAAGAAAGACGGATATTTCTGATGACAACGGACACCATTGCGGAGCGCGACAACGTCGTGCAAACCGGCGGCAACGAAGGCCCTCACGACACCCAGGGCAATGACTCGGCCCTGCGCTTCATCACCTGCGGCAGCGTCGATGACGGCAAATCCACCTTGATCGGCCGCTTGTTGGTTGACACCCGTGCGGTGTTGCAGGACCAGTTTGCCGGCATCACCAAGAGCGGCGAGACCGACCTGGCCTTGCTCACCGACGGCCTGTCCGCCGAGCGCGAACAAGGCATCACGATCGATGTGGCGTACCGCTATTTCTCGACCGAGCAGCGCAAGTTCATCATCGGCGACACGCCCGGCCACGAGCAGTACACCCGCAACATGGTGACGGCCGCGTCGAGTGCCGACGCCGCCATCGTGCTGGTCGATGCCACCAAGCTCGACTGGAAGAACCCACAGCTCGATCTGCTGCCGCAGACCCGTCGCCACGCACTGCTGGTGAATCTGCTGCGCGTGCCTTCGCTGCTGTTTGCGGTGAACAAGCTCGATGCCGTGGAAGACCCGGCTCTGGCGTTCACGCATATCCGCAACCAGCTGGCTGCGTTCGCCCAAGCCGCCGGAATCACCGTGCGCGCCACGGTGCCGGTGTCGGCCCTCAAGGGTTTCAACGTGGTGGACGCCACGCCCGGCTGGGCCGGCTACGACGGCCCGAGCCTGCTGCGCGTGCTGCACACCCTGCCCACCACACCCGCGGACCGCGAACTGCCGTTTGCCCTGCCCGTGCAATGGGTCGAGAAGTTCTCGTCATCGGCAGACACCTCACAAGGTCGCCGCGTGTTCTGGGGCCGCGTGGCCGCCGGCAGCATTGAGCCCGGCGCCAAGGTCACACTGCTGCCCAGCAACCACACCGCCGTTGTGGCGCAGGTGCTGGACAACGTGCGCCAGCCCGGTTCCGTGGCTGCGGGCGACAGTGCCGGCATCGTGCTGGACCGCGAGGTCGACGTATCGCGCGGCGACTGGATCGTCGCCACCACCGACAAAGCGGTAAGCGACGACGAGTTCGACACCGAAGCCACATCCAGCCCCGCCTGGCCAGGCCAGCGCGAGCTGCTGGCCACCGTGGCCTGGATGGACGACGAGCCACTGGTGCCCGGCCGCGTGTATCTCGCGCAGCACGGACACCGCTGGATCAAGGCCAAGGTGCGCCGTGTGGTCAATCGCCTCGACATCAACACCTTGGCCGAGGAAGCCGCCGACAAGCTGGAAGCCAACGCCATCGGTACCATCGAACTCACGCTGCAGGAGTCAACACCCGCCGCGCCGTTTCTGCAGACGCGGGTTCTGGGGTCGATGATTCTGGTGGATACTGCCTCGCACAAGACGGCTGG
>CALMCS010000601.1 GCA_937862875.1 uncultured Comamonadaceae bacterium | reverse complement strand
ACCAGGCCGCCGCCGTTCGCGAACTGCTGGTGCAGCAGGGCTGGGAGCAGGTGCAGTCACGCCAGGACCTGAGCGGTACCGAGCGCTGCAGTGGCGCGCGTCGACCATCCGCCTGACGACGCGCCAGGCTGCGGCTACTGCAGCTTCATGTAGCGCCCGCCCCGGATCTCGGTGAAGAACACCTTGCGCGTGGTATCACCATTGGCGTCGAAAACCATCTCTTGCTGAAGACCGGCATAGGGGCCGCTGCGCAGGGCGGCGACTTTCAGTGTTTCACCCTTGCTGCGCATCTTTAGGGCCTTGAGCACAACGGTGGTGGCATCGTAGGCCGAGACCGAGCTGTAACCTGGGTTGACCTGAAAACGCTTGAAATACGCATCGCTGAACGCCCTGAAGCGCTCGGAACCATCGTCCCGGTCGTAGTTCTGCACGATCAGCAACCCCTCGACCACATCGCCGCCCAGTTCGATGAGCTGCTCCGTGGACGCCCATTCCGAAGCACCGATGGGCAGCTTGGGCGCCTGCCGGCGTGCCTGCTGCGCCAGGCGTGCGACATCGAGCGCACCGGAGATGAAGAACAGACTGTCGGGCTGTTTATCGAGCATGCCGCGGACCACCTTCGCGAAGTCGGCATCCGAACTGGACTCGTAGGGCACCGGCGCGACCACCGCCGCGCCACGCGACGCCACCGCCTCCTGGAACTCCCGCAGCCACGATTCGGTGAAGTTGCGGTTTCGCACATCGTAGGCCACCGCGATGCGCTTCTGTCCCCGCTCCACCATCACTTTGGCATAGTCGCGGGCGTTGTCGCGCGTGGTGCGGTTGATGCGAAAGAGGTTGTCGTCCTTGCCGTAGAAAGCCATCGAGGTGATGGTGGGGCTGACCTGAAAGATGCCCGCCTTCCCAGTGAGCGGAACGATCACCTCGGCCATGCCGCTGGTGAACGGACCAATCACCGCGTCCACCCGTGCATCGACCAGCGACTTGGCCGATTGGGCCGCTGTCTCCCGGTTCTGCGCATCGTCGCGCACCACCAGTTCCACCATGTGGCCATCGAGCCCGCCATCGCGGTTGAACTGCTCGATGGCCAACGTCACCCCGTTGAGGCCTGACTGCCCGTTGTCGGAATTGCGGTCCGTCAGGCCGCCTATAAAACCGATCTGCACCGGCGGCGGCGGGCTGCAGGCGACCAGCAAGGCCGCCAGAGCGATACAGGGCAGAGCAAGGAGCTGGTTGCGAGGGAAGAGCATGACAATATTTGATAGATATGAAACTTAATTTGAATTTATCATATTTGTGATAATCTCGCTCTATTGTTTATGCTAATTTTTGAAGTCGCTTTCATCCGTTTCGCCGCGATCGCCCACGCGCTGTCATGGCGACATTGGCGCGGACGCTGGAACCAGTCGCTGCGGTTCCGTTGGCTGGCGCTGGGGCTGATGCCCCTGCTGGTGGCCTTTCCCATCATCATCCTGGTACTGGGCACGCTGGGTGGCAACCGGGCTGATGCCGTGTTGATGTCCAGTGCACGCGGCCAACTCGCGGGCAGCCAAAACTACCTGGGCCAGCTCAAGACGGACACCGGCGTGCGCATGGCGCAGATCGTTAAAACGGAGCGGCTGGGACATCTGCTGACGTCAGGGGCTGGCAGCCAGGAACTGCACCACGTTCTGGAGACCTCTGCGCAGGCCAGCGGACTCGACTTTCTCATCGTCGCAAATGCAGACGGCACGGTCGTTGCCTCCAGCACCGGGGTGGTGCCAGGCACCCGCCTGCCGGACTCGTATGCCATCACCCAAGCCGTGGTGGGGGTGACGAGCACGGCCTACGAGCTTTTCACAGCAGACCAGCTGGCGACGCTTTCGCCCCGGTTTCCACAGCAGGCCCGCATCGTGCCTGCGGGCGCTCCGGAAGGCAGCGGAGCCGCGGAAACGCGCGGGCTGACAATCACCGCGGCAGCCCATTTTCCTCTGACAGTGAACCGCCAGGACGCCATTTTGGTGGGCGGCATTCTGCTGAACAACAATGCGCCGCTGATTGAGCACATGCGGCAGATCATCTTCCCTCTGGGTAGCCTGCCAGGAGACTCGGAAGGGCGCGCCACCCTCTTCATCGGTGATGTGCGCATCGCCACGAGCCGCCTGCGCGAGCTTGGTGCCCAGGGGATGGGCACACGGGTCCTGGCCGACGTCACCGACACCGTGCTGAACAAGGGCCAGACGATGCTGGATATTCGCCCCCACCTCGAGCGCACGTATGTGACCGCCTATGGCGCGCTGGCCAATGGCGCAGGGCAGCGCATCGGCATGATCGGCGTGGGATTCCCCTACGACCCCTACCGCAAGACCATGGACACGATCCTGGCAGTGGTGGCCGCCATGCTGGCGCTGGCCATGCTGGCGCTGTCGGTGCTGTTTCTGCACGCCGGACGCGAACTGACGCAGAGCCTGACAGCCATCCGCACCACGATGTCGGCCGTGCTTCAGGGCCATCGCGGTGCACGCGTGGGCAATCCGCTGCGTGACGATGAACTGGGTGTCCTCGCAAGGCATTTTGATCAGCTGCTTGAGACGCTGGAAGCCCAGGATGCGCAGCAGCGCGCTAGCCAGCAGGCGGTGAGCGACGAAGCATTGCGCCGCCGGGCCCTGTTCGAGCACGAGCGCGACGGGGTCATGATTCTCAACCCCGATGGGAGTATCTTCGAGGCCAATCCCCAATGCGCAGCGCTGCTGGGCTACCCGATGGAAGAACTGCAGCGCCTGTGCGTAAGTGACTGGGACATCCAATCGTCCCAGGGCACCACCGCCCGCCGCTTGGAAAGCGTGGGGGCGGGTGGACGGATCCTCGAAACCGTGCTGCGGCGCAAGGACGGCAGCGTCTTCGCCTGTGAGGTGGCACTCAGCCGTGCGGAATGGAGCGGCAAAACCTTCATCTTGGCACTGCTGCGCGATATCTCGGATCGCAAGCGGGTCGAGGCAGAGCTCGACAGCCATCGCCAGGACCTCGAAGCGTTGGTAGAGCAGCGCACCCGCGAACTGAACGAGCGCTCGGAGCAGCTCGACACCATTTTCACCCTGAGCCCGGACGGCTTCGTCTCGTTCGACCACGAGCGCAAGATCACCTTTGCCAACCCCTCCTTCCTGCGCCTGACGGGCCTGCAGGCCAGCGAGATCATCGGCCTGGATGAAGGAGCATTCGCCAACCGGCTCAACCGCCAATGCGGGGAACGCAGCCGCTTTCCGGACATTGCCGCGCTGCGCCAAGCACGTCAGCAGGCCACCAGCAGCGGCGCGGCGGACCACAGCCGGCGCCATCTGTTCGAACTGGTGACGCCCGCCATCCGGGTGCTGGCCGTGCGCATCCGGCTGTCTGAGGCTGCTACGGTCTCCCAGATTCTGTACTTCCGCGATGTGACGCACGAGACCGAAGTCGATCGCATGAAAAGCGAATTCCTGTCCACGGCCGCCCATGAACTGCGCACCCCCATGGCCAGCATCTACGGCTACACGGAGCTGCTGCGCATGCGGGAATTCAGTGCCGAGAAACGCGACGAGTTACTGGCCACCGTCTCGCGCCAGGCGGAACGGATGTCGGCCATCATCAACGAGCTGCTGGATCTGGCACGCATTGAGGCACGGCGCGGCAAGGACTTCCACATCGAGCGCACATCACTGCAGGACATCGTGGCCGACACCATCGCGGACTACAAGCCTCCGGAAGGCCGGCAAAGCCCGGTCATGCCCAGCTCCGGGCAGGCGATCCCCGTGAAAGTGGACCGCTCGAAGATGCACCAGGTGCTGCTCAACATCCTCTCCAACGCCTATAAATACTCACCGCAGGGGGGCGATGTCGTAGTCCGCTACTGCACGGAAAGCAGTGCCGAAACGCCTTCACGGGTGGGCGTGGAAGTGCAGGACCAAGGCATTGGCATGACCGCAGAACAGGTGCTGAGGGTCTGCGAGCGCTTCTACCGCGCCGACTCCTCGGGCCAGATTTCAGGTACCGGCCTGGGCATGAGCATCGTCAAGGAGATCGTCGACCTGCACGGCGGTGACGTCGAAGTGCAAAGCCAGCCTGGGGTGGGTACAACGGTTCGCGTGTGGCTGCCCCCAGCGTGAAAGCCTTTGGGCCTGGGCCGTTTGACCCCACCGACGACAGGCTCTGTCTGCAAAAATCGACTCTACCGGTCAAGAAATGAAATAATAACCCTCTCGACACCAGACACCCCAGGACACTTTGCATGAGCGATACCCAACAACGCATCGACGCCCTCGTGAAA
>CALMCS010000600.1 GCA_937862875.1 uncultured Comamonadaceae bacterium | reverse complement strand
ATGCGGGCCTCGGCGTCACGCAGCATGGATGCCGCACTCTCCGCCGAGCTCGATGGCGCGATCGGTGCCACCACCAGCCCCGCGCGCAACGCACCCAGAAAGATCACGCCATAGCGCACCGAGTTGAGCGCGCTGATGGCGATCACCTCACCGGCCCGCAGACCATCGCGCTGAAGCGACGCGGCGACCCGGTCCATCGCCCGATCGAGTTGCGCGTAGGTCAGCGACTCCCGCTCGTCCGACAACGCGGGATGCTCGGGTTGAGCAAGCGCGTTGTCGTGAATCCGCTCGGCAATGGCACGAAAGCGGGTATCCAAAGCAGGCATGCTGGGGTTCATCTCTCTAACCATCCATCCATCAATCCAACTTGGCACCCGCGGTCTCCACCATGGACTTCCAGACCGGCATGTCGCGCAGATAGTTTTCGCGGAATTGCTCGGGGCTGCTCATCATCGGAGTGAAGCCCGCGGTCGTGATGCGCTCCTGCACCTTCGGATCCTTGGAGACCTCCAGCATGTGCCCGTACAGCTGCGCGATGATCTCTTTCGAGACACCTGCCGGCGCGCCCATCGCGATCCAGCCGACGAGTGAATACGCATCGTCCTGCACGCCCTGTTCGTAGATCGTGGGCACGTTCGGCATCACCTGCATGCGGTGGCGACCGGTCACGCCAATGGCTTTGACACGGCCCGAATCCGCGAACGGCTTGACGTTCTGCGCGCTCAAAAATCCGAACTGGAACTGCCCGCCGATCAGCTCCTGAATCATTTGGCTTTCGCCCTTGTAGGCGGCGTGCGTGATGTCGGAGTCGGTGGTCTTGCTGAGATAGGCCCCCGCCAGATGCGCGTACGAACCCACACCGTAGGAACCAAAGGACAGCTTGCCCTTGTTGGCCTTGCAATAGGCGATCAGCTCCTTCATGTTGCTCACGGGAACCGACGGATGGACCGCCAGCACCACCGGTGCGGAACACACCTGCGTGACCAGCGCAATATCCTTTTGCGGGTTGTACGGCAGCTTGGTGTACAGATACTGAAACGCCAGCATCGAGGAGCTCAGCGACATCAGCAGGGTCTGGCCATCGGCCGGCGACTTCACCACGGCCTCGGTGCCCACGATGCCCGATCCGCCGAGGCGGTTGTCGATCAACACCGGTTGCCCCACCCGCTTGGACAGGCCCTCGCCAAACGCGCGCGCCAGAATGTCGGTCGCGCCGCCTGCATTGAACGGCACGACCAGCTTGATCGGCTTGCTGGGCCAATGCTCCTTGGCGGTCTGGGCGTGCAGGTCTCCGAGAAGACTGGTTCCTGCGAAGGCCGCTGCACCCTGAAGTACGTTGCGACGGTTGATCGAGATGCTCATTGACTTGTCTCCTTGAACGCTGCGTTTGCAGCCAGCTGGAACGAGAAACGAAATTCACCCATCACGGCCTACCGTCGGCCCAAAAACAACCCACCAACAAACCAACCTCAAACGGATTACGGTGCCGCCTTGGGCAAGGTCAGCACCCCCTTGTCGCGCAGCTGCGCGAGTTCCTCGTCACTCATCGACAGGAGGCCCTTCAAAATTTCGCGCGTGCCCTCCCCCAGCGTGGGCGGGGTATGGCGGATCGGCAGACGTTGACCATTCATGCGAATCGGCGGTGCGAACACGGGTGTCGTGCCGACCACCGGATGCGGCATGTCGCGCACCAGACCGCTGCGCTTGGTGCGTTCGCTGGTGAGCGCGTCGTGCAGCCCCAGCACCTTGCCGCAGGGAATTCCGGCCTGCGTCAGCCGCTCCAGCAGCACATCGCGCGGGAAGCTGCGGATCAACTCCTTGAGTACCGGCGAGAGCGCCAAACGGTTCTTCGCGCGGCTGACGTTGTTCGCAAAACGCTCGTCTTCCACGATGTCCGGGCGGTGCAGAACCAGGCGACAGAACTTGTCGAACTGCGCATTGGTGCCCACCGTGATGATGAGTGGGCCATCGGCCGCGTCGTACATGCCGTAGGGCACGATGGACGGATGCGCGTTGCCGTAGCGCTCGGGGTCATGGCCGAGCTTGAGCGCATCGAGGCCGTAGTAACCGGTGATCATCACGCCGCAGTCGTACAGCGCCATCTCGATGAAGCGCCCCGCGCCCGTGCGTTCGCGGCGGAACAACGCGGCCAGCACCGCCTGCGCAGCCGCCATGCCGGTCATCAGATCGACCACGGCCACACCGAATTTGAGCGGCGGCTGTTCCTTCTCGCCGTTGAGCGCCATGAGCCCCGATTCGCCCTGGATCACGAGGTCGTAACCGGGTCGCTTGGCCTCGGGCCCGCTGCTGTCGTAACCCGCGATCGCGACGTAGACGATGTCCGGCTTGATGGCCTTGAGTTGCTCGTATCCGAGCCCCAATTTCTCCGCCCCGCCCGACTTGAAGTTGTGAATCACCACATCGGACTGCAGGAGCATTTCGCGCACGATCCTGACGCCTTCCGGCGACTGCAGATCGAGCGTCACGGACCGCTTGTTGCGGTTCATGCTGTTGTAATAAGTGGTCTCGGTCTCGCCGATGCGAATGCCCCAATCGCGCGTGTCGTCACCGCGCTGGGGATGCTCCACCTTGATCACCTCGGCACCGAAATCCGCCAGCACCTGACCGCACAGCGGCCCCGCGAAAACGCGCGAGAGATCCAGCACGCGGACGCCCTCGAGCGGCAGATCCATATCTTGATGTGACTCGTTCACGGGCATACGCATGTCTCCATATTGCGGTCGACCATTGTGTTGCTCAGAAGCCGACCGCGCAATTGCATTTTGGTGAACGCATGGTTTTCCCCAGCGTTTCACCGGCGAGAGTTGACGGTTCTTTTCAATGCGCGCGGTTGAGTTCGATGTAGCGCGCCAGATGGTGATCCTCGTCGCCAAACTGGTGATCGATCATCACCAGGCGCTTGGCGTAATGCGCAAACGGCAGCTCCCACGTCATGCCGATGCCGCCATGCAACTGGATGCACTCTTCGGCAACCAGGGTGCCTATGCGGCCCACCGTGTACTTGGCCGCGGCCAGGGCCTTGGAGCGCGCGATGCTCTCCGGCTCATCGATGGCCGCCGCCGCATTGATCACGGAAGAACGCGCCTGCTCGACCTCCAGCAGCAGGTCGGCCATGCGATGCTGCAGCGCCTGAAAACTGCCGATCGGCACGCCGAATTGCTTGCGCGTCTGCAGATATTCCAACGTGAATTGCTTGGCCACATCCATCGCACCGATCGACTCCGACGCGAGTGCCAGCAAGGCATAGTCGAAGATGCGACCGAGCACCGCAAAACCGTCCGCCGTCGTACCCAGCAATGCGCCTTCACCCAGCGGCACGTTGTCGAGTTTCAGTTCGGACGCACGGCCGCCATCGAAGCGCTGGTAGCTGCGCCAGCTGAGCCCCTTGGCATCGCCCGGCACCAGAAACAGAGCAATGCCCTGCTCGTCGAATTGTTCCCCGGACACGCGCGCCGATACCAGCAGCCACTGCGCCTGCTCGCCGAAGCTCACCACGCCCTTGGCACCGTTCAACACCCAGCCGTTCGTGGACTTGTCCGCCTGCGTGCTGACGTTGGAGCGCTCGTAGTGGCTGCCCGGTTCGTCGTGTGCAAATGCGGCGAGTAGCTTGCCCTCGATGATGTCCGGCAGCAGCGCCTGCTGCGCCGCATTGCCCGCGAGCACCAGCCCCTGGCCCACGAGCAGCGCGCCCAGCAGCGGCTCGGTCAACAGTCCACGGCCAAGGCATTCGAAGACCAGGCTGATGTCGAAACCGGCACCGCCAAGGCCGCCTGCGGACTCGGGGAACAGTGCGCCAATCGCACCGATGTCGGCGAGTTGCGCGTACAGCTGCGGGCTATGCCCAGCAGCACCATAGGCCACCGTATTGCGTTGTTCGGTGGTGAATTGTTCGCTCACAAAACGGTTGAGCGAGTCCGCCAACATGCGGCGGTCTTCGGAGTGTTCGAAGTTCATGAAGAATCTGCTTTGCTGTGTGCAATAAGTCTGTCGGATGCGAAGGTGTCGAACGTGCGCGTGGCCGCGTCACAAACCCAGAATCATCTTGGAGATGATGTTGCGCTGGATTTCGTTCGAGCCCCCAAAGATCGATTGCTTGCGGTTGTTGAAATACGCCGCTGCGGCACTCGCCGCTGCCGGATCGCCGATGGGCGCTTCGCTGTAACCCTCGTTCAGCGCCGCTTCGATGTAGGGCGATGCATACGGTCCCACCGCGCGGCGGATCAGCGAGAGAATCTCCTGTCGAATCTGCGTGCCGCGAATCTTCAGCATCGAGCTTTCCGCACCCGGCACACCACCACCCTCGACCGCGGCGATCACGCGCAGATTGGTCGTACGCATGTTCTCGAGTTCGATCTCCACCTTGGCCATGCGTGCGGCAAACAACGGGTCCTGCACCAGCGGCTTGCCATTGCTCTGCACGCGTTCGGCCAGCTCCTTCAGCTTGGCCAGCGCAGCGGCCGACGGACCCACGCCCGCGATGTTGGTGCGTTCGTAGGTGAGCAGATATTTGGCATAGGTCCAGCCCTTGTTCTCCTCGCCCACCAGGTTCTCGACCGGCACCTTCACGTCGGTGAAGAACACCTCGTTCACCTCATGCTCGCCATCGAGCAGGATGATCGGGCGCACCTCGATGCCGGGCGTGTTCATGTCGATCAGCAGAAAGCTGATGCCCGACTGCGCCTTCACCTCGCGGTTGGTGCGCACCAGACAGAAAATCATGTTGGCGTACTGGCCGAGCGTGGTCCAGGTCTTCTGGCCATTCACGATGTAGTGATCACCCTCGCGCACCGCCGTCGTTTTCAGCGACGCGAGATCCGAGCCCGAGCCCGGCTCCGAGTAACCCTGGCACCACCAGTCGGCACCATTCAGGATGCGCGGCAGCCAATGCTTCTTCTGCACGTCGTTGCCGTACTTGATCAACACCGGCCCGAGCATGCTCAGGCCAAACGGCGTGATGCGCGGCGCTCCGGCCAGCGAGCATTCGATTTCGAAGATGTACTTCTCGACCGCCGACCAACCGGTGCCGCCCCACTCCTTCGGCCAGTGGTTGGCGAGCCAACCGCGGTCGTTCAGAATCGCGTGCCAGCGCTCCATATCCTGCTTGGTCAGATGCAGGCCGCCCTTGACCTTGCGCTCGATCTCGGCGGGCAAATGGTCCTTCAGAAACGCCTGTACTTCGGCGCGAAACGCCTGCTCTTGCGGGGTGAATTGCAAATCCATGGTGTGTGATTCCGTCTTCAGAAAATTTCAAACAGGCCGGCCGCGCCCATGCCACCACCAACGCACATGGTGACCACGCCCCAACGGGCCTTGCGACGCTGACCTTCCAGCAGAATGTGTCCGGCCAGACGCGCTCCGGTCATGCCGAAGGGATGGCCGATGGAGATCGCGCCACCATTCACATTCAGGCGCTCATTCGGAATGCCCAGCGTGCGCTGGCAATACAGCGCCTGCGATGCAAACGCTTCGTTCAGCTCCCACAGGTCGATGTCCTGCACCGACAGGCCGTGGCGCTTGAGCAAGCGGGGCACCGCAAACACGGGGCCAATGCCCATTTCGTCCGGCTCGCAACCGGCAATCGCCATGCCGCGAAACGCGCCCAGCGCTTGCAGGCCGCGCTTGCTGGCTTCGCTCGCCTCCATCAGCACCAGCGCCGCAGACCCATCGGAGAGTTGCGACGCATTACCCGCCGTCACGAAGCAACCCGGGCCCTTGACGGGCTCGAGCTTGGCCAGGCCTGCGAGCTGCGTGTCGGGGCGATTGCAGTTGTCCTGCGTCGCCACCGTGTCCTTGTAGGTGACCTCGCCGGTCTCTTTGTTCTTGATCGCCATGCGCGCATGGCAGGGGATGATTTCGTTGTCGAACACACCGCTGGCCTGCGCGGCTGCCGTGCGCTGCTGGCTCTGCAGCGCGAACTGGTCCTGGTCCTCGCGGCTGATGTGATAGCGCTTCGCGACGATGTCGGCGGTGTCGATCATCGCCATGAACAGATCGGGGTGGTGCTCCAGCAGCCACGGATCGGCATCGCTCGGATTGGTGTTGCTCGAGCGGATCAGCGAAATGCTCTCCACCCCGCCCGCCACCACCGCCGGTGCGCCATCGATGATGATCCGCCCCGCAGCCATCGCGATCGCCTGCAGACCCGACGAGCAGAAACGATTGACCACCGTGCCGCCCACGCTGGTCGGCAGGCCGGCACGCAGCGCGGCCTGGCGGCCGATGTTGCGCCCCGTCGTACCCTCGGGGTAACCACAGCCCAGTATCACGTCTTCCAGCAGCTCGGGCTCGATGCCGGCCCGCTCCACCGCCGCGCGGATCGAGTACGCGGCCAGTTGCGCACCAGGCGTCACGTTGAATTCGCCGCGGTGCGATTTGGCCAGCGGTGTACGAGCGGTTGAAACGATGACGGCTTCGCGCATGAACGGGTCTCCAATGATTGTTGTGAGATGCGCGGCCACGGACGGACTCGGTCGCGCCAAACTTCCAGAATGCAGTTCGAACCATCAACGGTGCGGGGCAAGGCGCGTGCCCAAGGAGCCTGTGGCTCGATTGCGGCGCTCTATACCCATGCTTTCGTTGATCGAACTTTCATTCTCAATTAGC
Source organism: uncultured Comamonadaceae bacterium (assembly GCA_937862875.1). GTDB lineage: Bacteria > Pseudomonadota > Gammaproteobacteria > Burkholderiales > Burkholderiaceae_C > Diaphorobacter_A. The sequence continues at coordinate 2,756 of CALMCS010000600.1, read as the reverse complement.
GCACGAGGTTTGACAATATCATTAGCAATTGACAGACTGTCAAATATTTTTTGACAAATAGAGTCCTCCAACCGGTACACCCCATGGACGTGAACGCACTGACCCTGCTCGTGGAAATCATCGACGCAGGCAACCTCAGCATGGCCGCGCGCAAACTGAAAATGTCCCGCGCCAACGTGAGTTATCACCTGCAGCAATTGGAAAAATCGCTGGGCGTGCAATTGGTGCGACGCACCACGCGCCGCGTCGAGCCCACCGAGGTCGGTCAGCGCCTGTACGAACACGGCCGCGAAATCAAAAACGAAGTGCTGGCCGCCCAGGAAACCATCGCCTCGCTCGGCAAGGGACTGCAGGGCCGCGTGGGCATCTCCGTACCCAGCGGCTACGGACAGATCGTGGTGAGCGACTGGCTGATCGAATTCAAACACCTGTACCCCGGCATCGTGCTCGACGTGCTCTTCGAAAATCGCACCGAGAACGTACGCGACGACGTGGACATCGCCATCCGCATCCTGAACGACCCACCCCTCGCACTGGTCGCGCGCGACATGGGACATGTCCGCTGGATCGCCTGCGCCTCGCGCGCCTACGCACAGGCCCATGGCCTGCCGAACACGCCAGCCGAATTGCGAGAGCGCCCCTTGATCACCGCCGGAGTGCTGGGCAAACACTCGCGCCTGCGCGCCTATCTGCGCAACGAATCACCGGGATCCAGCGAAGAAATCATGCTCGAGCCCACCATCATCTCCGAACACTTCCCGTTCCTGCGCCAGGGCATCCTCGCCGGATTGGGCGTCGGACTGGTGCCCGACTACGTGGTGCAGGACGAGGTCGAATCCGGTGAAGTGCTGGTCGCACTGGAGCCATACCGACTCAGCCTGTTCGCCAATCGCATGTACCTGCTCTACATGCCCAACCGCCACCAGACGCGGGCCGTGCGCACCTGTATTGATTTTTTGCTGGATAAGTCGGGGCATAGCCCGCTGCCATTGATCCATGCCAGCGAGGCCGCCAATACGCCCTCCAAAGCCAACGGCTGAGCCGCTAAAGGACAATACGCCATGTCCTCCGATTCCCCTTTGCGTACCCCCTTCACGCGCCCCAGCACGCTGCGCATGCTGGCCGGCATCATCGCCATGGCCGCCGTGGTGCTGGCCTCGAACATTCTTGTGCAGTACCCCATCAACGACTGGTTGACCTGGGGTGCCCTGTCCTATCCCGTTGCGTATCTGGTCAGTGATTTGATCAACCGCGGTTACGGTCCTGCGCCTGCGCGGCGGGTGGCCTGGGTGGGGTTTGCCGTGGCGGTGGTGGCTTCATTGCTTCTGGCACCACCGCGCATCGCGATAGCTTCCGGCACGGCGTTCATTCTTTCGCAGCTCTTCGACATCAGCGTGTTTCACCGGCTGCGCGAGGGGACGTGGTGGCGTGCGCCGTTGATCGCCACGGTGCTGGCCGCCATTCTGGACACGTTCGTGTTCTGGAGCATCGCCTTTGCGGGCGGAAGCGACCCATGGATCACATGGGCGCTGGGGGATCTGGCGGTGAAGCTGGCGGTGGGCTTGCTGCTGTTGCTGCCGTTTCGCCTGCTCACCTGGCGCAGCGTTCACTGAGGGAACGCTGGCGCTTTCACACTTGCCATCACTCCGCGCTGGCGGTGTTCAACTGGTCCAGCGTTTGCGGGTCGAGCGTGAGTTCGCAGGCGCGGATCAGTGATTTCAGCTGATCGAGGTTGCTGGCACTGGCGATCGGTGCGGCAATCGAGGGGCGTGTGAGCAGCCAGGCAATCGCGATTTCGCTCTGCTTTGCATTCAGGCGCGTGGCGGCGGAATCCAGTGCCGCCAGAATTTTCAAACCGCGCGGGTTCAAATACAGGCTGATGGTCTTGGGGCCGCGCGCGCTTTTATTGACGTCTTCTGCCGTGCGATATTTGCCGGTCAGGAAGCCTGCGGCCAGCGCGTAGAAGTTCATCACGCCGACTCCGTTTTTCACGCACAGCGGCTGCAGTTCTTTTTCGAACACCGCGCGGTCGTACAGGTTGTACAGCGGCTGCAGGCTTTCGTAGCGTGCCAGGCGATGCTTCTCGCTCACCTCGAGCGCCTCGGCGAATCGCTCGGCGCTGTAGTTGGATGCACCGATGGCGCGCACCTTGCCGGCGGCAATCAGGTCACCCAGCGTACCCAGCACGTCTTCGAGCGGAATCGACGGGTCGTCGTCGTGCGTCTGGTACAGGTCGATGTAATCCGTTTGCAGGCGCTTGAGCGATGCGTCCACGGCCTGCTTGATGTACTTGGGGTGCAGGCCTACCTTGCCGTCGCCCATGTCCTTGCCGACCTTGGTCGCGAGCACAATCTGCTTGCGCTTGGCGGGTGACTTCTGGAGCCACTTGCCGATGAGGGCCTCGGACTCCCCGCCCGTGTGTCCGGGAACCCAGCGCGAATACACATCGGCGGTGTCGACAAAGTTCATGCCCGCGCCCACCCACTCGTCGAGCAGCGAAAAGCTCATCGCCTCATCGGCGGTCCAGCCAAACACATTGCCGCCGAAACACAGCGGGGAAACCTGGAGTGATGAACGTCCAAGCGAACGGGTGGGAAATGACATGGGGGCTCCTGAGAATGGATGGCGATTGCTCCCATTGTGTGGCTTTGCCAAGGGTACTGCAGCGCCCAAAAAAAAGCCCGGAGCTTTCGCGCCGGGCTTTGACTTTGCTTGTGTGCCGAATGCTTGGATCGGCAATCAGGCTTGCTGCTGTG
>CALMCS010000599.1 GCA_937862875.1 uncultured Comamonadaceae bacterium | reverse complement strand
GGCAAACCGTTCGGCAGAGGGCTCGCTAAAGCCCCCCCGAGATTTAAACAAAAATGTAAATTCAGCTCGCCGCGCTGTTGCGTGTTGTGCGCAGTCCGAGTTTGGCGATCAGGCGGGCGTCGTCCGAGGCTTCGGGATTGCCGGTGACCAGCAGCTTGTCACCGTAGAAAATGGAGTTGGCACCCGCCATGAAACACAGCGCCTGCACCGCTTCGCCCAATTGTTGGCGACCGGCGGAAAGGCGCACGCGGGCATTGGGCATGGTGATGCGCGACACGGCGATCACGCGCACAAAATCAAGCGGATCGACCGGCTCGCTGTCTGCCAATGGCGTGCCGGGAACGCGCACCAAACTGTTGATCGGCACCGACTCGGGATAAGGTTGCAGATTGGCTAGTTGTGCAATCAACCCAGCGCGGTGCACCGGTGCTTCGCCCATGCCGACAATGCCGCCGCAGCACACGCTGATGCCCGCGCCGCGCACGGCCTGCAAGGTGTCCAGTCGGTCCTGGTATTGACGGGTACTGACCACGTCGGTGTAGTACTCGGGGGCCGTGTCGAGGTTGTGGTTGTAGTAGTCGAGTCCTGCGCCTTTCAGCGTCTGTGCCTGGTGTGGCTCCAGCATACCGAGCGTTGCGCAGGTCTGCATTCCCAGTCCTTTGACGGCGGCAATGAGTTCGCTGACCTTTTCAATATCGCGATCCTTGGGGGCGCGCCACGCGGCGCCCATGCAGAAGCGGGTCGCACCTGCGTCTTTGGCCGCCTGGGCTGCCGCGGTGACCTCGTTCACGCTCATCAGCTTTTGCGCTTTCACGCCGGTGTCGAATTCTGCGGACTGTGGGCAGTAGCCGCAGTTTTCCGGACAACCGCCGGTCTTCACCGACAGCAGCGTCGCCAGTTCAATGTCCTGCTTGGGCCAATGCTTGCGGTGCACGGTTTGGGCTTGCCAGAGCAGATCCATGAACGGCAATTCCAACAGTTCCTGCACGGCGTCGACGCTCCAAACCACTTGCGTTGGGTCCGAGCTCTTAGTTTCGGTGCGACCGGGCTCGCAAAACTGCAAAGTGTGTGCCTGGGTTTGCTGGTTGGGGGTCATGGGTCGCTTTCTTATCTATCGAATCATTCATTCATTCATTCGTACCGCATGCGTGGCGTTCAGGGCCTTGCATGAGAACGAATTCAATTCTGAGCGTGCCTCGTGTCGTTGAGAAGACCTTCGGGCGCAAATAGACAGTGCTCATTTCATGTCGCCAAATTCGCGCAAACAAAGAGTCAGAAGAGCGACGTTGCGAGCAGATTGGATGCTCATTCGACGAAGTTGTGGTCGGCCTTTGAAACTTCGCTGATATTGCTGCGAACAGAGGCCAATTCGACGCCAATGATCGCCAGTGGCCCGGTGAATTAGCGGTCAGTTAACGCCAGACGAAAAAATGCCCCGACTAGCGGGGCACTTTTTCAGGCACAAAGCAGCGTAGATCGGCTACTTTTGCGGCGCGGGATACAGAATCATCTGTGTGCAGCGGAACATGGCCAAAGTCTTGCCCGTTTCGCGGTGGGTGACCACCGCATCCCATACCTGCGTCGTGCGTCCGGCGTGCACCGGTTTCGCCACGCTCACCACGGTTCCGTCACGCGCAGTACCCAAATGATTGGATTTGAGCTCGATCGTGGTGAACCCGACAGCGCCCTGCGGCAACATCGAACGGCAACCGACGCCGCACGACGTATCCGCCAGCGTCACCAGGCTGCCTGCATGCAGATAGCCGTTAGGTGCCATCAACGTGCTGCGCACCGGCATTTCCAAATGGACCTCGCCCTGCTCCGCCAATGTGGCACGAATGCCAAGCATGTCCGGGAGTGTCCCCGCGAAGGATTCGTTGATCTCGTCTACGAGTGACGTCATCGCATTACCCCAGTGCAGCAATCACATCAGCCGGCGCTTGCACCAGCTCGATCAGCACGCCCTCGCCCGCAATCGGAAACTCGTCGTTGCTCTTGGGGTGCAGAAACGTGATGTCATAACCCGCAGCGCCCTTGCGAATGCCACCTGGCGCAAAGCGCACGCCCTTGGCGGTCAGCCATTCCACGGCGACTGGCAGATCGTCGATCCACAGGCCAATGTGGTTCAGCGGCGTGGTGTGCACGGCGGGCTTCTTGTCGATGTCCATGGGTTGCATGATGTCGACTTCGACCTTCATCGCGCCCTTGCCCATCGAGAGAATGTCTTCATCGACGTTCTCGCGCTCGCTTTGGAAAGTGCCGGTCTGTTCCAGTCCGAGCATATCGACCCACAGCTTTTTCATGCGGGCCTTGTCCGTGCCGCCGATGGCCACTTGTTGAATGCCGAGAACCTTGAAGGGACGTTGTGCGTTTGTCATTGGTGAAAAGTACTCCTTGATGTTTGTTCTATGCGCAAATCTATGGGGTATTTTGCGCGGTTTTCAAAACTCTCTCAGCAGCCAACTGCTTGCCACAGCGAAATACTCGCGCAGCCAGGCGTTGAAGCGGATGGAAAGCGGCGTGGGTGCGCCGACGGTGACGACTTTGGCGTAGCCCGCCTTGCTGGCAATTTTGCCAGCGCGCAGGGTGTGAAAGTCACTGGTGACGACGGCGATGGATGAGTCGCCCACCGAAACGCCGCGCTGCTCCAGCAATGCTTTGCTGAGCGAAAGGTTCAGCGCGGTGCTGGTGCTTTGTTCCTCGGCAACGACCCGCTCCTGGGGGATGCCATGGCGACCCACTAGATAGTTGGCCA
>CALMCS010000598.1 GCA_937862875.1 uncultured Comamonadaceae bacterium | reverse complement strand
GACCGCAGAGTGAGCGTGACCACAAAGCTGTTGGCCGCGCCGCCAGGTGCAGCACTGGCCGAGCTCCATCGGTAGTCCGAAGGCGCGGTGGGCAGTTGCGCCAGGCCGTCGACGGTCAACGTGCAAGTTGAGCCGCCAGGCACGGTGAGGTTGTCCGTCGTGGTGAGCTGACCACTGGCGCCAATCGTCAGCTTGCCGCTTGGTTGCTGCGCGGGGCTGGCCTGGCAGGTCAGTGTGTAGTTCAGGGTCTTGCCCACCAGGCTGGCGGGGAAGGGCGTGGGTCCACCCACGATGCTGCCGGTGATGGCGGCGAGGCCCGGTGGCAATGCCGTCCAGACCGCTACCGAGGTTTGATTGCCGGTGGTGGCATCGGGTGCGCTGGTGGTGATGACTGGGCCGGTGATGCCGTAGCCGGTGGGCAGTTGCGACGCGTCAGGCGCGCCGGTGAAGGCGACCACGCAAGGAGTGCCGCTTGGCATGGTGGACGGTTGTGCCGCACCTGCCGCATTGATGCCCAGAGGCGCGCTGCCGGATGCTGGTGTGGCCGTGCAGCCGGAGACGTTGTACGCCATGCCGGCGTTGTTCAGCGCGCTGCTGGAGTCGATGCCGGGGCCGTTCAACTGAGCCTGCACGGTCAGCGCGGATTGCGTGGTGCTGGCGAGTTGGACCGAGTTGTTGGTGGTGGTGACTTCGCTTGCAGGAACCGCCAGTGCGACGGTCGGCGTCCACGCCATCGTTGGACTGTTCGCAGGTGCTGTAAAGCTCACGGTGAACGTGGACGATCCACCTGCGGGAATGTCGGCGGGCAGTGGGCAGTTGTCTGCGCTGGCGCAGGCGACGGGACCGGCCTTGAGCATGCTTGCTGCCGACTTCTCCTCAATGGTGGTCAGCGTGATACCGGCTGGAGCGAGGCCGCTGAGCACGGCGCCGAGGGCTGGAGCAGCGGCGGTCTGGCTCAGGTTCTCCACCTTCACGTCGTAAGACACCGTGGCTCCAGCGGCATAGCTGGATGCGATGGCGGTTGGAATGCTCAATGCGAGTTCAGGTGCCGTGCAGACCACCGCGGCTTTAGCGATGTCGTTGGTTTGGCCTTGCGTGGTGCTGAACTGATTTGGCACGCCAGGGACGATGGTCAGCGTCGCAGTGTTTTTGCTTGCATCGATACATGCATTGGTCGAAATATCTGCGGTATCGCTCCACTCCACGGGCAGCGTGACCGTGCAGTTGGCTTGAGTGCCGACGGCATCGCTGGTGTTGATCGGCAACGTCACGTCAGACAACGCAAACCCATCGCCCACCATGGGATCTGCGTTGCGCGAGATGACCGGGGTGATGGTGTTTCCAATGCTGTCTTTGCAGGTGGACGAGGCGGCTGTGCTGCTGCTGAGCTTCACATGATCTGGCAGGGTCGCGGCAACCCGTCCTCCGGTGACCGGACTGTTGCTGATCGCCAGGGATTTATTGGTAATGGTCAGTGTGATGGACGCGGTCTTTTGGACTAGATCCACGTTGGATACGGGCGGTGCCGCACTGATCGAAGCCATTCCACCGCAGGCACCGCCTGCCAACGCAGCGTTGACGAAAGCTTGGCCAATGTTGTTCCCGCCGGTTGTGTTGGCAGCGATGTGATTGGCGTCAAACGGAGAAATGTCCACCACGGCAAAGGTGCACGCTCCGTTTCCGTTATAGATTTGTGGAGCCGGAAAAAATATGCCGTAGGCTCTGTTGTTGGCGATGGAATTGCCCTGCACTCGATACAGCAGGTTGTCGTTGGGCACATTGATGATGGCCTGATAGTCACCACCTGCGATGCGTGGCAATTGACTTTGAAATCCTGTGGCGTACTTGGACACTTCCGTCGCAGGGGCGCTCGTGAAGTTTGTCTGCGAATTGAGGCTCATGTTAGAGCTGTAGGAATAGGCATATCCGGAGTTCGTCGTCAGGCCATTCACCATAGGTGGGTTCAGTGGGTCGGCAGGGATTATTTTGGTGGCAGGACTCAGGACTGCATCGGTCAAACGCTGGACGTTATAGGACAGCGATCGGTTGGTGGCTGCGTCGCAACACGAATCGATGAAGTACAGGATCGCATTGGGCTTGAGCTCTGGGCTTTGCATCACCTTGGTGAGCGCCGCATAGGCTTCATCTGTCACCTTCAAATAGGTGGAGCCCACGATGATCAAGTCGTAGCGGCCGCCACCAGAGGGCTTGAAAATTGAATCCAGATTGGCAGGGTCGAGAAACTTGGTGTCGTCGGGCACATAGACCACCGTTTCTCCCTTCGTCAGGCCACCAACTACTTTGGGGTCGCCCGTAGCCGTGTTGGCAGTCAGAACACGCACCGTGGCGGTGGCGGTGGCTGAATAATTGGCAGGTGTCGCTGTAGTGAATCCCGTCACGACGTTATCCACCACATTGCCAAGTGCATCCTTTTTCACTGGACGGACTGAAAGCGCACCGTAAAGATAGGTGACTTCGGGTGCGTTGGCAATCAGCGTGGAGCCGTTGCCAAATGCCATGGCCAGATTGTCGGATGCGATCTTGCCGTCAGAGTAGTAAAACGACCCGGAAGTTGTAGTTCCATTGGACGGCAACTTGAAGGTGAAATTTTCACCGGCATAGCCCTCGTTGGTCGTCAACACCAAAATCTTGGGCTTCGTCTGCGCCCACGTGGGGGCCACTCCAAGACAGCCAAGAAGCGACAGTGCCATCAAGGCGATCCATCGCGGAAGTCGGTTTTGCAAATAGTGTGTCATGACGGGCCAGGCAAAGAAAAAGTCCGGGTACGCGAGTACGCGTGCGTGAGGTGACTTTATCTATTGCTATTGGATTCATGTGATTCATAGTTATTTTAATGGTATCAAGAAGTAGCTGGTTGACACTTGATTTCAATGCAAAAGCGATCCCGATCTGAAACATACCGGTTGATGGCGGTTTCATTGGCCGACATTCAGGCACTCATGATTGGTTTTGGGCGCCATGAAGTGGCCCGCTGCATTGAGCTGGGTTGAACGGTCCATCCCCAACTTGGAAACCCGTGAGCCCCAACAACAAGGCCGACCCACTCTCGCGAGTTGGGTCGGCCTTGAAGGTTGTTGGCCCCGTTCTGGAGGCCCATCATCGAGGGATGTCATTACACGCGGCGTTGGCGCCAACGCCGTGCGGCAGAAGCCATCAAGATCATCGTGCTCAGCAGGGACAGCGCCCAACCGAGCCAGCGTAGGCTCCGGAGTAGGATCGCCAAAGAAGTTGCTCGCCATGGCGCAAGTCGATCCGCCAGACGCGGCGAGATCACTTGCCCATCAAATCCCACATCGCCCGCAGCCGCTCCGTATCCCGCCCCAGCTTCCGATTCGCAGGCAGGTACTTCGCCCACTTCATGCGCCGCGTGGTATTGCCCAGCACCCGATGAAACTCGGCCCCGTGCTCCGGCAAGGCCAGCCATTCGCGCCAAGCCGCGCGGGCGGGTTCCAGCGCACCGGCGTGGCTCAGATAGATGGCGGTGGAGTGCGCATAGCACAGCGCATCGCGCACCTGGCACACCGGCATCGGCAGCACCGCGGTTGGGTCGTCTTCAAAATCGACACAGGCCAGCTCGCCGTCCGGGCAGATCACGATGTTGCGCGCGAAGGCCTGGCTCAGCACGGTGCCGGATTCGTGGACCTGATGAATGATGTCCAGCCCTTGCTGCCACAGCGGCATCACGGCCTGCGGGCCCTGGGGGACGAGTGCGCGGATCTGGTTGCCGAGGGAGTGCACCTCCTGGCCGGGCAGGCCCAGGTGGCTCATCACGAATCCGTCTTCGCTGGCGGCCAGCACCTGCGGCACGCGGATGCCGCGGGAGGCCAGGTCTTTCAGGCGGCGCACTTCGGTGGCGATGGCTTCGCGCCCGCCGTGGTTGATCACCGGGCCGAGCACGGGCTCGTTCATCAGCACGCGCAGCACGCGCAGGATGTTGTAGCGCCACGCGGGCACCAGCGGGCCGGTGCGTTTGATCCAGAACCAGACGCCGTCGCGCTCGTAGCGTTGGATGTTTTTGACTTGCGTACGCAGCTGCTCCGCGAGAAACGCGTCGTAGTCGAACGGCAGGGAAGAGGTGTCGACGCCAGCTGCAGCGGCAGCCTCGGCGCCTTGTGCGGCGGAAGTCACGGGATCAGTAGGAACCAGGCAAAAGGAAAGAGCGAATGAATGAATGAAGGAAAGCGGCTGCGAGTCGCTCTTGCGCGTCTCGCACCGCCCCCGGCCAGAGCCGTAAGGGTATCAGGATGTAGTCGCTTCTTCCACGCGAACGGTCACTTCCGGCACCGAGGGTTTGAGCGGTGGGGGCGAGAACTGGAAGGTGCGGGCGCTCGCGCCCGGCCAGTACTGCTTGAACACGTTGTGCTGCTTGTCCAGATCGCCCAGCAGCGCGCCGGGCTCGACGCGCATCACCAGGTTGGAGAGCTGGCGCACCTCGGTGTCCGAAATGCGGCGCACGATGTGGTGGGCGGTGATGTCGCGCGGGTGCTCGAGACCAGCGGCCTGCACCAGTTCCTGCAGCGCGTGCAGCGTGCTCTTGTGAAAGCTCGCCACGCGCGTGCCCTTGTCGGGCACGACCAGCGCCTTTTGCCGGCCTGCGTCCTGCGTGGCAACGCCGGTGGGGCAGTGGCCGGTGTGGCAGGTTTGCGCCTGAATGCAGCCCAGCGCCATCATGAAACCGCGCCCGGCATTGCACCAGTCGGCACCGAGCGCCATCATGCGGGCGATGTCGAACGCGGTGATCACCTTGCCCGCAGCGCCAATCTGGATGCGGTGGCGCAGGCCCGCGCCGATCAAGGTGTTGTGCACCAGCAGCAGGCCTTCCTGCAGCGGCACGCCAACGTGATCGACAAACTCGACCGGAGCCGCGCCCGTGCCGCCCTCGGCCCCATCCACCACGATGAAATCGGGCGTGATGTTGGTCTCGAGCATGGCCTTGACGATGGCGAACCATTCCCATGGATGGCCCACGCAGAACTTGAAACCCGTGGGCTTGCCGCCGGATTTTTCGCGCAGCAGGGCGATGAATTGCATCATCTCCACGGGGGTCTTGAAGGCGCTGTGCGTGGCGGGGCTGATGCAATCGACGCCCACGGGAACGCCGCGCGCGGCGGCGATTTCCGGGGTGACCTTGGGGCCGAGCAGCATGCCGCCGTGGCCGGGTTTGGCACCCTGGCTGAGCTTCAGCTCGATCATCTTCACCTGAGGATCGATGGCGTTGGCGGTGTACTTGTCGACGTTGAACGTGCCGTCGTCGTTGCGGCAACCGAAGTAGCCCGAGGCCACTTCCCAGATCAGATCGCCACCGTATACGCGGTGGTGCTGGCTGATCGAGCCTTCGCCGGTATCGTGCGCAAAGCCGCCGGCCTTGGCCCCCTTGTTGAGCGCCTGAATCGCGTTGGCCGACAGCGCGCCAAAGCTCATCGCCGAGATGTTGAAGATGCTCGCGTGATACGGCTGCGTGCAGAGCGATTCGCCCTCGCGCGGTTGTCCGGGTTCTCCGCCAATCCAGATGCGGAAATCGTGCGAGGCGAGCTTGGTGGGTTGCATGGAGTGGTTGACCCACTCGTAGCCTTGGGCACTCACATTCAGGAGCGTGCCGAGCGGCCGGCTGTCGGATTCGCCCTTGGCGCGCTGATACACCAGCGAGCGCTGCGCGCGTGAAAATGGCAGCGCCTCCTGATCGGACTCGATGAAGTACTGGCGAATCTCGGGCCGGATGAATTCCAGCATGAAGCGCATGTGCCCGATGATGGGGTAGTTGCGCAGGATGGCATGGTGCGTTTGCATCATGTCCCACACGCCGACCACGGACAGCGCCAGAAACACGCCATACGCGGTCCACCACCAGCCACCGCCCCAGAGCTGCGCGGCGGCGAAGGACAGGCCGGTGCCTAACAGGCTCAGACAGAACGCGGTATAGCGAATCGGCACCCACGCGGGGATGCGGCGTGGAGCCAGGGATTTGTTGCTCATCGGGCGGTCAATGTTGGGTTGATTGATCGGGGCGGGGGCGTTTTCTTCTTCTTCAGCGAGGCTGATTCAGCACCCATTGTGTCTGAAGCGTATTGCAGTCCGCCTGCTATTGCATAGCCGGCGAAAAAGACCCCAAGGCCCGGACTTGAGGCGCGGCGGCTCAACAACGCAACGGCGCAGTTGGGCCGGGAGGAGCGCTGGAATTGCCCAAAGCGTAAAATTGAGCCCTTTTCACAGCGAGTGCCACCCATTTCAATCCGATTGGGAGGCGTTCGCGTACACCGGTTTTCCCCATGGCTGCACAAGACTCCACTCCTTCCACAACGAACAACGCCGCGCCCGACGCCGAGGACGACTTCAACCCAGCGCTGAGCAACGACGCGCTCGACGAGCTGGATGCGATGCTGGACGACATCCGCAGCCGCAACGAAGAGACTCCGCAGTGGGAGTTCTGTGACGGCTTCCTGACCGCCCTGATGTGCACACGCCGCCCGATCGACGTGGCCGAGTGGCTGCCAATGCTGCTGGGCGATGGCCTGGAGATTTTGGACGCCCCCATCGGCGAGCCGCTGCCCTTCCAGGCAGAGATCTTCAAGGACGAAGCACAGCAGACCCGTTTCCTCGAACTGTGCCAGCTGCGTCTCGACGAGATCGCCTTCCAGCTCGACACCGAAACCGATGCGCTCGACTCCGACGACGCCTTCCAACCCGAGTGCATGGACATGCGCGGCGCGATCCTCATGCTGCCCGAAGCCGAGCGCGCCGAAATGGACGGTCAGGACATCCCATCCTTCGGCCAGGTCTGGGCTTTGGGCTTCATGTTCGCGGTCGAAAACTGGCCAGAAGATTGGGCCGTGCCACGCGACAAGGACGCCGCCAAGTGGATCGATGACTCACTCGAGAAACTGGTTGCGCTGACCGAAGACGACACCGGCAAGCCTACCGTCAACCTGTACGAAGACGAAGGCCCGGCCAGCACCAGCAAGGACCGCGTCGAGAACATGGGCGAGGCCATCTGGGCCTGCTACGACCTGCGCCAGATCTGGAAGAGCTTTGGCCCCCGTGTGGAAACGGTCCGCAAGGAAGCCGAGCCAGGCCGCAATGACGCATGCCCCTGCGGCAGCGGCAAGAAGTACAAGAAGTGCCACGGCGCTTGAACGACGGATTGACTGACTGATTGTTTGACGAATTGACGGAGTGGGTGATCGTGAGACCGATCACTCCACCACCGTCGTGAACATCCGCGCCTTCAGGTTTTCAAACACCTGACGGGTCACAGGATTGATCACATGGCTGCGGATGTAGAGGCGATAGACCAGCTCGGGCAACACCGGCATGCCATCGCCCGTGCCGAGCACGCGCAGGCCCGGGTCCAGCTGCTCCACGCCGCGGGCCGTCACGCCCAGACCCGCACGCACTGCGGCGAGCACGCCGACCAGGCTGGTGCTGGTGTGGCGCGGGGTCCAGCGTATGCCCACGGATTCGAGCGCTTCGCAGGCCAGCTTGTGATAGATGCTCGGACCGTCCGCGAGGATCAGCGGGATGAGTTTGGCAGGATCGTGCACATAGTTCGCACTGCACAACCAGACCGTGGGGCTGGAGCGCAGCACAAAGCCTTCGAAACTGGCGTCCTCGCGGTTCGAGATCACCAGATCGAGCTCGCCCTGCTTGAGCGACTCCATCAGGAACGGGCTGCGCCCTACGTGCACATCCATCTGCATGCTGGGGAAGTTCTGGGCGATCTCCTGCAGCACCAGCGGCAGCATGGTGTCGGACACGTCGTGCGGCGCACCAATCCGTACCAATCCCTGGATTTGCCGGTTCTGCAGGCTCAGCAGCGCCTCGTCGTGGATGGCCAGCAGGTGGCGCGCATAGCCCAGCAGGCGCTGGCCGTGGTCGGTCAGGCGCTTCTGTCGGCCATGTTTCTCGAACAGCGGGTGCCCCACCTTTTCCTCCAGCCGCTGCATTTGCTGGGTAATGGCGGACTGGGTGCGCCCCTGGTGTACGGCGGTCGCTGCAAAGCTTTGCAGATTGGCAATCGTGACCAGCGTGCGGAGCAAATCGAGTTCAAGCGTTTTTTCCATATATCAATATTACTTAAGTATTCGCATTGATTGTTAGGATTGTTCTCGGTGAAGGCCATTGATACAGTCAATGCCATTGAATACATTCAGGAGCTTGGTTTGAACACGATTGCACAACAGCGCGACGAGGCAGTAACGGCAGCGATCGACAACATGAAGTCCGCCATTGGCGACAGCACGTTGGATCGGCCCACGCTGGACAAGGTGCTCCAGCAACTGCTGAACGTGGCCGCCAACCCCGAGTTCTGGGGCCAGGCCGACTATCCCGCTCCTGAAGAGGGTGAGCACCAGGCACGTTACCTGATCGCCGAAGACGCGGATCAAAGCTATGCGCTGTACCTGAACGTCATGCGCCCCGGCAAGAAGATCGTTCCCCACAACCACACCACCTGGGCCTGCATTGCCGCGGTGGAAGGCACCGAGCACAACCGCGTCTACGAGCGCACCGACGACGGCTCCGTGGCCGGCAAGGGCACGCTCAAAGAGACCGAGCTGGTCGTGGTGGCTCCGGGCACCGGCATCGCCCTCATGCCTGAAGACATCCACTCGGTGGAGATTCAGGGCGAGCAGGTGATTCGCCACCTGCACATGTACGGCCGCGCGCTCGAGACCTTGAACTCGCGCACCGGCTACGACCTGCAGGCAGGCACGTACCAGACGATGGCCATCGGCGTGCAAACGCGCCGCTGAACCGCCGCTCCTACTGAGTAAACACTTTTCCTGACGAGGTTTCATTCCACGGCGCACCCGGCGAGGTGCGCGGGCGGAGCCTTGTCTGCATTTTTTCGAAGCGATGTCTCATGACTCAATCAGTATCCGCGTCCACCCTCAAGAACTGGCTGCACGACGGCCAGGAAATTGCCGTGTTCGACGTGCGCGAGCATGGTCAATACGGTGAGTCCCATTTGTTCTACGCCACGCCGCTGCCCTTCAGCCGCCTGGAAGTCGACGTGGCCCGCCTGGTGCCCCGCAAGGCGGTGCGCGTGGTCGTCTATGACGGCGGCGACGAAAGCACGGACGGTGTAGCGCAGCGCGCGGCAGAGTGCCTTGAGGCGCAGGGCTATACCTCCGTCTTTGTTCTCGAAGGCGGCACCGCTGCCTGGAGCCAGGCCGGCTACGTGCTCTTCGCGGGCGTGAATCTGCCCTCCAAGACCTTCGGCGAATTGGTCGAACATGCCTACGGCACACCGCGCATCACCGCGACGGAACTGGCCGCCAAGCAAGCCTCGGGCGAACCGCTGGTGGTGCTCGACGGTCGTCCCGTGTCGGAGTTCTTCAAGATGAGCATTCCGGGCGCCACCTGCTGCCCGAATGGCGAACTGGCCTATCGCATCACCAGCCTGGTGCCCGATGCCGACACGCCCATCGTGATCAACTGCGCCGGCCGCACACGCTCGATTCTGGGCGCGCAGACGCTCATCAATCTGGGCATTCCCAATCCGGTCTACGCATTGGAAAACGGCACACAGGGCTGGTACCTCGTCGACCTGCCACTCGACCACGGCAAGTCGCAGCGCTACGGCGACCACACCGGCAGCGATGCGTTGGTGAGCAACGCCCGCACCCTGGCCGAGCGCTTTGACGTGCCTTACGTCGACGCCGCCACGGTCAAGGAATGGGAAAAGGATTCTTCGCGCTCGCTGTTCCTGTGCGATGTGCGGACTCCCGAAGAATTCAAGGCCGGCACCTTGCCCGGCGCTCAACTCACGCCCGGTGGCCAGCTGATGCAAGCCGCCGATCAATACGTGGGAGTGCGCCGCGCACGCCTGGTGCTGTTCGATACCGATGGTGCACGCGCAGGCGTGGTTGCCAGCTGGCTGCGCCAGATGGGCCACGACGCGAGCGTGCTGATCGGTGGATTGACCAGCGGTTTGACGCTGGCACCGCAGGCCGCGTTGCAAGCCCCCGCACTGCCCGCCGTGTCGGTGGCCGAGCTGAGCCAGCGCCTGCAGAACAACGAGGTGCTCGTGGTCGATCTGCGCGGCAGCATGAAGTACCGCGAAGGCCATATTCCCGGCGCGCTCTGGTCGATCCGTTCCCGCCTTGCGCAGGACCTGGAAGGCAATACCCTTCCCGTCGTTCTGGTGGCCGACGAGGCCGGCATCGCCGAATGGGCAGCCAACGATCTGGGACTCAACGCCAGCGTGCTCGCCGGTGGTTTCGAGGCATGGAAGAAGGCCGGACACGCCGTCGAAGCGAACGATCAAGTTCCCGCCGATGCGCTGTGCATCGACTTCCTGTTCTTCGTGCACGACCGCCACGACGGCAACAAGGAAGCGGCGCGCCGTTACCTGGCATGGGAAACCGGCCTGGTGCAGCAGCTCGACGCCCAGGAATTGGCTGAGTTTCAACTGCCGCATGCATCGACCGAAGCGTCGGACCACGCGGCAGTCAGCACCTCATAAAACCAAGACAACACTACACAACGCGCCTTTTTAAAAATACGCCAGGAGACAGACATGCGTGCAATGAAATCAATGACAGTCATGCTGATGGGAGCGGTTCTGGCCGCTTCCGCATGGGCCGATCCACTCCCCAAGGTGAACGGTTATCCCTCGCAAGCGATTCGCTTCATCTCGCCCTTCCCACCGGGTGGCGGCAATGACGCGACGACCCGCTGGGTCACGACGACGCTGTCAAGCGTGATTGGCCAGCCTGCCGTGGTCGACAACCGCGGTGGCGCGGGCGGCAACATCGGTGCCAAGGCCGTGAGCGATTCCAAGCCAGACGGCTACACCCTGCTGACCGGCCAGGTGTCGCTGATGGCGGTGAACCCGACGCTGTACAGCTCGCCGGGATTCGACCCCATCAAGAACTTCATTCCGATCACGCAAGTGAATGCGGCGCCGTTGGCGATCGTGGTTCCGGGCACCTCGCCATTCAAGACCTTTGCCGATCTGGCGGCGGCGACCAAGGCCGATCCTGAAAAGATCACCTTCGCCACGCCAGGCAACGGAACCCTCTCCCATCTGGTGGGCGTGGTGTTGGCCAAGAAGAACGGCGTATCGATGACCCACGTTCCCTACAAGGGTGCGGGTCCGGCGCTCAACGATCTGCTGGGCAAGCAAGTCGACGTGATGATCACCTCCACCGCATCGGTGGCCGGCATGATCAACAGCGGTCAACTGCGCGCCCTGGCCGTGACCAGCCCGCGTCGCATCGGCGTCTTCACCAAGGTGCCGACATTGGAAGAGCTGGGCATGCCCAACTCCACCTATGAAGACTGGTACGGATTCTTCGCACCGGCCGGCACACCGCCCGAGCGTGTGGCCTACTTGAACAAGGCCATCACACACACCTTGCGCACTCCCGAAGTGACCAAGTTGGTGATTGAAGGCGGTAGTCAAGTGGTGGCGAATACCTCCGAGGAATTCGCCGCAGCGCTCAAGCAGGACATTGCCCGCTGGAGCGAAGTGGTCAAGCTCTCTGGCGCCAAGCTGGACTGATCGATGGATGGCACAAACGGCAGCACCAGTGGCTGCCGTTTGTCATTGGGGATTGAGGAATTGCGATGAATAACGACACCGAACATTGGAAGAACACCGGCATCCAGACGCGCTTGTCGCACATGGGGAAATCGCCCGTATTTGCAGGCGGATCGGCCGTCAACCCGCCCATCGTGCGCGCCAGCACGGTGGTCTTCGAGAACACCGCACACCAGCGTGAAATGCGCGCCCGTCGCGACTCGGAACGCATCTTCAGCTACGGCGCACGCGGCACGCCCACCAGCTTCGCGCTCGAAGACGCGGTGAGCGAACTGGAAGGCGCCTACCGCACCCGCCTGCTGCCCACGGGCCTCGCTGCGATCGGCATGGCGCTGCTCAGCTATCTCAAGCCAGGCGATCACCTGCTGATCACCGACAGCGCTTATCTGCCGGTGCGCCACATCACCGAACAGTTCCTGCGCCCGTACGGCATCGAGTACACCTTCTTCGCCGCAGACGGCAGCGATGCCGAGTCCAAGATGCAAAGCAACACCCGCATGGTGTACGCCGAAGCCCCGGGCTCGCTGGTCTATGAAATGTGCGATCTGCCCGCACTGGCCGCCATGGCCCACGCGCGCGGCGCGATGGTGATGGTCGACAACACCTGGGGCTCGGGCGTGCAATACCGCCCGCTGGCACTGGGCGCAGACGTCTCGGTCATGGCCGCCACCAAATACCTGTCGGGCCACTCCGACGTGATGATGGGCACGGTAGCCACCACTCAAGAAATGTGGGCGCCGTTGGCAGAACGCTGCGACGCCTTCGGCATGACCGTCAGCCCCGACGACGCCTGGCTGGTACTGCGCGGCCTGCGCACCCTGTCGGCCCGTTTGAAGATGCACGAACAACACGCACTGCAGGTAGCCCACTGGCTCACCACCCAGCCCGCCGTGAAGACCGTGTTCTGCCCCGCCTTGCCCACCGACCCGGGCCACGCCCTGTGGAAGCGCGATTGCGACGGCACGAATGGACTCATCTCGTTCGAGCTGCCCGTAGGCACCAGCGGCGACACGGTCGATCGCCTGATCGACGGCATGAAGCTGTTCGGTCTCGGCGCATCGTGGGGCGGCTACGAAAGCCTGGTGACTCCGGCTGCGATGACGCAGGCACGCACCGTCACCGACTGGAGCGCACGCGGGCCGATCATTCGTCTGCACATCGGCCTGGAAGATCCGGCGGATTTGATTGCGGATCTGGCGCAGGCGTTTTCTGGCGCGCAACTTGCAAGCTGATTGATTCGCTGGCGACTTCGTCAGCGTGTCGGTTTTCTGTTTTCATGCATCACCTGCAATGGGGTACCCAATGTTGAAGTTTTCCATCAAGACCATTTTGTTGTGCGCGAGCGTTGCGAGCATGGGTGCTGCCCATGTGGCCTACGCCGCATACCCGGATCGCCCCGTCACCATCACGGTGCCGTTTCCTGCCGGCGGTGGTGTCGACGTGGTCGGGCGACTGTATGCACATGAGATCACTCAGGTCACGGGTGCCAACATCGTCATCGACAACAAGGCAGGCTCCGGCGGGATCATCGGCGTGGGCGCGATTGCACGTGCCAAGCCCGATGGATACCAGTTCGTCATGGGCAGTCCCGGCAACATCAGCATTGCACCGAGTGCCTACAAATCGCTGGCTTACGATCCCATCAAGGACTTGAAGCCCGTGGCGATGGGGGTGCAGATTCCGCTGCTGCTCGTGACCCGTCCCGACGCACCGTTCACCTCGGTCGCCGAGTTGGTGCGTTACGGCAGGGAGCACCCCGGTGAGCTGACCTACGCATCGGGCGGAACGGGCACATCGCAGCATCTTTCCGGTGCCATGTTTGCACAGAAGGCAGCGATCGATGCGCGTCACATCCCCTACAAGGGATCGTCTCCCGCGCTCACCGATCTGATGGGTGGCCGTGTTGATTTCGCGTTTCTCGATACGTCGGTCATCCCCAACGTGAAGGCTGGAAAGATCAAGCTGCTCGCTGTAACCAGCGGCAAGCGCTCGTCGCTGTTGCCCGATACCCCGACGGTAGCCGAAGCAGGTGTGCCGGGATACGA
This sequence comes from uncultured Comamonadaceae bacterium, assembly GCA_937862875.1. Taxonomy (GTDB): domain Bacteria; phylum Pseudomonadota; class Gammaproteobacteria; order Burkholderiales; family Burkholderiaceae_C; genus Diaphorobacter_A. Next base: position 2,677 of record CALMCS010000598.1, on the reverse strand, counting down.
GGCGCTCAACTGGTATGGCTTCTTCGCTCCCGCCGGTACGTCGGATGAGGCGGTGAATTGGCTTTACAGCAAGATCAAGGCGGCTCAGGCCAACCCCGCTCTGGCAGACAAATTCAAGACCCAGATGATGGAAGTGCCTCCGGCCATGGACAGCGCGGAATTCACCAAGTTCGTGGCGCAAGACACGGCCAAGTGGTCGCAGCTCATCAAGTCGATGAACCTGAAGCTCGATTGAACTCTGGAAGGAATGGGAGAAAAAAATGGGACTGATCAAAGACTTTCTGACCGACCGATCCGCCGCGGCGATTGGCCAGGGTGTGATTTCGGTGGGCACCATGTCGTCCGGCATGGAGATCGCATTGCCGTACCTCGCCGTTCGTGGCGCAAAGCCCGGCAAGACGCTGTGGCTGCACGGCCAGGTGCATGGCGACGAAATCAACGGCATGCTGGCCGCACTGCGTTTCGCACGCGGTCTCGATCCGGCAAGCATGAGTGGCAACGTCGTGGTCACGCCCACGGGCAACCCACACGCGCTGGATCTGCGTCGCAAGCGCAATCCTTACGATGACCTCGATCTGGATCAGACCTACCCGGGCAACGCCAACGGTTTGATTTCGGAGCGACTGGCCCATGCCCTGATTCAGGAGATCAAAGGCACGGCAGACCTGTTGATCAACCTGCACACGATGAACGCGCTATTCGATTCGCGCGTCTATGCGGTCTACAAGGTGCATCCGGATAGCCCGTTGCCCGAAGACCAACTGCTGCGACTGATCAGCCTGTTCGAGCCCAACGTGGCCTGCCGCATGGACGTGGGCGGCAAGGGCGAGCTGCCCGGCAACATCGCCGGCGCATTGGACTATCAATGTCTGGCCATGGGCATTCCAGCGTTCATGCTGGAGCTGGGCGGCGGCAGCCGTTACGAAGCGGGCAACGTGGCCCAGGCCGAACTGGGTTTTGCACGGCTTGCTGCACAGATGGGAATCCTCCCGGTGCGGACAGACGACGCATTGCCCGCCACGATTCGCCGAGTCACCAAACGCGGCTGGCTCACCTTTGCACAAGGCGGCTTGTTTGTGCCGGCGGTGGGGGCCGGTGAGACCTTGCCCGCATCGAGCGTGCTGGGCGCATCCATTGACCTGTATGGCAACCCGCGCGAGACCATTCAACTGGCGCAGGATGGCATCGTGATTGGGCTGCGGCGCGATCCTGTGGTGCACACTGGCGAGCGAGCGGCATTTGTGGCGCAGCAGTGGGATGAAGTGAGCCTCTGAATCGGCCGTTGAAACGAAAAAAAAGAGCGGCAACGATGAAAGTCGTTGCCGCTCTTTTTTTCAGATGAGGATGCTCAGTCGATGGACAGATTCAAGGATTTGACCAAAGCGGACCAGTGCGATATTTCGCTGCGCAGCTTGGGTGCAAATTCCTCCGGCGTGCTGGCGACGACTTGCGCACCGTCTTGTTTGATCTTCGCGACGACGGCCGGGGACGTAGCTGCTTTGCGAATGGCGTTGGCGAGATATTGAACACGCTCTTTGGGCGTGTCCGCTGGCGCAAAGACGCCGTACCAACCTTCGATGGAAACGCCCTTGACGCCTTGTTGCTCCAGCGTTGGCGCATCCTTGAAAGCGCCGACCGCGGTGGAGTGGGTCACCGCAAGCACGCGCACTTTCTTGGACGAGTACAGAGACTCCACGGATGGCGGAGACGTGATCAGCATGTCGACCGATCCGCCCAGCAGATCGTTGGTTGCAGGGCCTGCGCCGCGATACGGAACATGCATGAGTGACACACCCTTGTTTTGTCCCAGTGTGACGCCTGCGAGATGCGAGAGCGTACCGTTGCCGGGGGTGGCAAAGGTGATTACGCCGGGCTTTTGCGTCGCTGCCTGGAGGTAGTCACTCAAGGTCTTGTAGGGACTTTCCGCCCGCACCACCATGACCAGCGGAGCGGAGGTGATCTGGGATACGGGCGTGAAGTCTTTGATCGGATCGAAGCCGGGGTTCTTGTAGAGCGAAGGGTTCACGGCCATGACGCTGTTTTGAGAAAGCACCAGGGTGTAGCCATCGGGTTTTGCCCGTGCTACCAATGCAGTTCCCAGATTGCCGCCAGCGCCTGCGCGGTTGTCGACAACCACGGGTTGTCCGATCAGCTTGCTCAACTCGTTGCTCAGCAGTCGCGCCACGCCGTCATTGCCACCACCCGCAGGAAACGGTGACACCAGCGTAATGGACTGCTTGGGGAAATCCGGCAGGGGCGTCAACGTCTGGGCTTGAACGTAACTGGCAAACTGTGTCAGTGCCATCGCCGCCGTGACGGCGGTTGCGACTTTGCGGACCGAGAAATTATCCAAGTTGTACTCCTGTTATTTGCTTTTGAAATTGGCCGTAGTTCGACCATAAACTTGCCATGAAGCGCTCGCATTCGGCCAATTGAGTCAACGGCACGTATTCGTTCGGACGATGTGCCTGAACAATGCTGCCTGGGCCGCAGATCACCGTGGGGATGCCCGAGTTCTGGTAAATCCCGCCTTCGGTCATGTAGCCCACTCCGGGGCCCATGCCTTGAGCACCTTCGAGACCTGACGCGAACTGTGCGATGCGTGCGTTGTGCTCTGGTGAGAGTGCGGGGTTATCGCTGAGCTTTTCAAAATCGATGCGCGCACTTTCGGATTTGG
>CALMCS010000597.1 GCA_937862875.1 uncultured Comamonadaceae bacterium | reverse complement strand
ACGCTAGTGCAGCAGATTGCCGAGCGCAACGGCTGGACGCAGGACCAACTGGCCGACCGCACCATTCCAACGGCGGGGCTGGATGACACCGGTACGCTGCATCTGCAATTTGGTGACCGCGTATTCACCATGGTGCTGGATGGCGCGATGAAGCCCGAGCTGCGCAACCCCGACGGCAAGGTCATCAAGGCGCTTCCGGAAGCACGCCAGAACGACGACGCCGCGCAGATCAAGGAAGCCAAGTCGCTGTTCTCAACGAGCAAGAAAGAGCTCAAGCAGGTGATCGACGGTCAGGTCAGTCGACTGTTCGAAGCCATGTGCTCCGGGCGTGTCTGGCCCGTAGGCGAATGGCGCGAATACCTGCATTCGCACCCGATTGCAGGCCGCTTGATTCAGCGGCTAGTGTGGCTGCAAGTAGATGCACAGGGTGTGGTGCTGGCAAGCTTTAGACCCACAGAAGATGGCAGTCTGATCAACACAGAAGATGACGAGGTGGAACTGCCCGACGACGTACTGGTGCGCCTTGCGCACGCCTCGCTCGTCGCTCCTGATCAAGCCAAGGCTTGGGTTGCGCATTTCAAAGACTACAAACTCACGCCATTGTTCGCACAGATGACGCGAGAGTCGCCGGCCGTTGCCTTCAAGGACGAGAACGGCCACTCTGCCAAGAGCATCAATGATCGGGAAGGCTGGGTGAGTGACACCTTCACGCTGCGCGGTGCGTTCACCAAGCTCGGCTACCAGCGTGCGCAGGCTGAAGATGGCGGTTTCTTCTATGAGTACACCAAGGACTTTGCAAGCACGGGTGTGCGCGTGGTGATGGAGTTTTCTGGTAACACCTTGCCGGAAGAAAACGTGAGTGCCGCGCTCAAGACACTGCGCTTTGGCGACATGGGCAAACGCAGTTGGGGCGACAACTCTTTGGCTTTGGAGGTTGTGCCGCCGGTGCTGCTTTCGGAGGCCTATGCCGACTATCTGGCCGTCGCCAAGCAGTGCACAGGCTTCGATGCGGAGTGGGAAAAGAAGATGCCTTGGTGAGCCCGAACGATCTTGCAATGGATAGGCCTATGAACCAGAAGAACGAGAAACCGGACCCTTCCACCGCAGCAGTGCGCTTGCCACCTGAGGTGCGCCACGCGGACGAGCTGGCGCGCCTTGAAGCGGCCGACAAGGATGCACGCCCAACCGGGTGGAAGCTCTCGCCGCGCGCCGTGCGGCGCTTCATTCTGGGCGACGACGCGCTCAAGGTGACGCGCAAATTCTTTGGCGATGATCCGCTGGTGGACCGCTGCATCGTCACGCTCATGGGGCATCAGGGGTTGATGCTGGTGGGCGAGCCGGGGACCGCCAAGTCACTGCTCTCCGAACTGTTGTCGGCAGCGATCAGTGGCGACTCGGGGCTCACGGTGCAAGGTACGGCGGGCACGACCGAGGACCACATCAAATACAGCTGGAACTACGCGCTGCTGCTGGCCGAAGGGCCGAGCCAGAAGGCGCTTGTTCCGTCGCCCATCTATCAGGCGATGCAGCGCGGGCAGATCGTGCGCTTTGAGGAAATCACGCGTTGCCCGCCCGAGATTCAGGACGTGCTGATCTCGCTGATGAGCGACAAACAGCTCATGGTGCCCGAGCTGGCGCGCGACGAAAAAGAAGGCGCGCGGTTGTTTGCGCAGCGCGGCTTCAACATCATCGCCACCGCCAACTTTCGTGACCGCGGCGTGCACGAGATGTCGTCGGCGCTCAAGCGGCGCTTCAACTTCGAGACCGTGCGTCCTATTCGCGATCACGCGTTCGAGGTCGAACTCGTCATGCAGCAACTGGCGCGTGAGTTCGAGGGCAGCGTGCAACCGGTGAACGTACCGCGCGATGTGGTGGGCTTGTTGGTCACCACGTTCCAGGAACTGCGCTCCGGCCAGACGCAGGACGGCACCGCCATCAAGGGGCTCGATGCCGTGATGTCCACCGCCGAAGCCGTGAACGTGGCCTATGCTGCGGCGCTGCAGGCGCAGTATTTCAACGACGGAAAACTCACACCGCGCGAAATTGCGGGGCAGTTGCAGGGCGTGGTTCTCAAGGACAATGCGGACGACGTCAAGCGCGTACGCCACTACTTTGACACCGTGGTGCGCGAGCGCGGAAAGCGCGACAGTGAATGGAAAGCCTTTCATGAGGCGGCGCGCGCGCTATGGCAAGTGAGCTGAACAGCGCTGGCGCGTTACCGCCCGAGATTGCTGGCGCGCATGCCGCGTTGCGGCAAGGCATGCAGAGTAGTGGTGAGGATGCTGTGTGCTTTGTTCCCGTGCGCCACCACAGTCCCGCGTGTTCTCTGGCATTGAGCGCGCTGCTCAAGAGCGTGCGACCTGTCGCCGTATTGATTGAAGGCCCGGACGATTTGAATCATCTGCTGCCCTTGTTGCAGCATGAAAAAACGCAGCCGCCGATCGCCTGGATGTGCCAGAGCCGCGTCGAGCAATCGGGTGAAACGGCCTCTGAAGGCGAAGACGGTGAAGTGACTTCGGCACTGCCCACGGGCGATGAAACGCGTACATCATTTTTTCCCTT
>CALMCS010000596.1 GCA_937862875.1 uncultured Comamonadaceae bacterium | reverse complement strand
GTCACTCGGAGATACGCCAAATCGCTTGCGAAATGCTGTCGCGAAATGAGCGGGGCTATAGCCAACCCGATAAGCCGCTGTAGACACATTGACCTCTTCGCTGCAAAGCAACCGATGTGCTTCCAGCAAACGATACTCCTGCAAATACTCAAAGACGCTGGAGCCAAATACTTGGCGAAAGCCTTGTGTCAGCTTGCGACGGTTGATGCCAACCGCTTGGGCCAGGCGCTCCAGCGTAGGAGGCTCGTCCAAGGTCGATACAAGCAGATCACGAGACTCATGAATACGCCGGACATCCGCACTACTCATGCGCGGTACTTCCGCTACAGGCGTTTCTTGCGTGAGGAACTGAACGCCTACCGCAAGCAGTTCCATCGCCTTGCCGCCTAAAAACAAATTTCTGGCAGCTCCGGCTATCTGGCACGTTGCAATCTGTGACGCAATGGTCTGCAACGCACGAGGTGCGGGACAACTCATCACTCGCGGATCTCCATTGGCCACTGGTCGTAACGAGTTTGGCAACCATTCACAAGCATCGCAGCCGCTATTGCTTTTGAGCTGCACGATGGTGTAGCGCAACGCCTGCTCCATTCCATAGACTTGGGATGTCGTGAAATCACCTTCGCTCGCAATTGCGCAGAACGACGGAGCGCTCATTTCTCTGTCGTGCTGTCCGGGAACCCGGCAACGCAATCGGCCACTTTGGACCAGAACCAGTCGAAGCCCCGACTCCAACGGTTCCTCGTACCAGTCTTCACTGAAAGACGAATAAGTTCCCGTTTTCAGAGTCAATTCGGGGCTTGCATAACTGACCCCGAATTGGCCGTCAGATGCTCCCGATACGGCGGGAGCTTCACGAGAAGCAATGATGGTGATGGTCATCGAACTTTTCCTGTCATTACGGTGTACCGCCAAGATGGCGAAGCGACCTACTGGCCCGCGACTCACGCTCCAGCAGTGCTCACGACCAAACTGCAACCGGCGAACGAAATAGTTCCGCCAGCGAAAGACAAGGACAATTTGCTCACGCCATTTTATTGATAATAAGTCTCATTTAGATATTAATCAATCAGATGAGGTGCTCGTTGCAACAGCGGAACCCAACTCCAACTTCGCTCCCCGATTGGCCAGATGAATTCATTGAAAAATACATTGCCGCGGGCTATTGGCGTGATGAGACTTTTGACCGAGCATTTGCCGAGGTTGCAAGGCGATATCCACTACGGACGGCCTTGACGCATGAAAGCCGAAGCACTACCTATGGCGAGTTGCAGTCTCGCATTCAGCGGTTGGCTGCCGGACTCGGACATGCAGGATTGGCGCAAGGAGATCATGTCGACGTCCACCTACCCAACGGCATAGAGTTCGTAGAAACGTGCTTCGCTCTGTTCCAGTTAGGTGCGCGCCCAGTACTCGCATTGCCCGCGCACCGCCAACACGAGATCACTGGCTTTTGCCGCGTTGCATCAGCCAAGGCCTACATCGGTGCCGATCATCCAGAGGGCTTCGACCCCCGTCCGCTTGCATCCTCTTTACTGTCGAATGGCTACTGCGAAGTCGCCTTGATCCATGGAGTTTGCGAAGCCCCCTTGGTCAGTACAACCGCCCTGTATGAGTCCTCTCCGCTCGCTCACCACTTATCTTCCGCGAACGACGTTGCATGCTTTCAATTGTCCGGGGGCACAACAGGGACGCCCAAACTCATACCGCGCAGACATCGCGAGTATCTATACAACGTACGTGCGTGTATTGACGTCTGTGGCTTCGATGAGCACACCGTCTACCTCGCTGCGCTACCCATGGCTCACAATTTCACGCTTTGCTGTCCTGGCGTGATGGGGACTTTGCTGGCAGGCGGCAGGGTCATTTCAAGCGCTCAATCCAACGCAGCTCATTGCTTTTCCGTGATTGAACGCGAGCACGTCACTCACACGGCCTTGGTACCTCCGCTCGTGATGCTATGGCTTGACGCTCAGGCAGAGCGATGCGCTGACCTCTCCAGCCTGCGGCTGCTTCAGGTTGGAGGATCCCGTCTTTCCAGCAATGCCGCACAGCGTGTTGCGCCGATACTGGGCTGCAATCTTCAACAAGTTTTGGGGATGGCAGAAGGGTTGATCTGCCTGACAAGACTCACAGATCCCCCTGAGCGTGTGCTCCACACGCAAGGACGCCCCCTATCCGCAGCCGATGAAATCAGAAT
>CALMCS010000595.1 GCA_937862875.1 uncultured Comamonadaceae bacterium | reverse complement strand
AACAAGGGCGATACGAGAAACCTGGAGAGCTTTTTTTTTTTTTTTTTTCGCTTTGCCACGCCGGAGCCGCAGGAGACCTTTGTTCTCTACCAAACAGCGGTGGATCAGGCTCGCAAGGGTCGATCGATTGCCTCGGTTCTCGCGGAAGCTGAGTTTGCACTGGAACGAACAGAGACCGCACACGACCAGTTCTGGCGGGTACTTGTCAATCAGGCCCACGATTTCACCAGCCCGACTGCAGAAGACGCCATCGAAACGCTCGTTGAGTACCTGCCACGCTACTCGTCGTTCGACAACGATGACCGTGGACTGCGGCCGAGGTCGATCTACTCGCTATTGCGGCTGTTGGATCGCGCAGGTTGGGGGCGAACTGTCGGCCGGCGACGGGCAAACACCCCGGAGAACGTCATAGAAGTCGCGTGGCGCATCTTCGGAGAGCAAGCGTACGTTGGGAAAGGTCTGCTGGAGCGGCTCGCGAGCCTAGACCGCGGTGTGCTCGGTTGGAATGATCTGATGCTATTCAGGCTGCAGTGTTCGGCGGATCGCGGCGGGCAGCTGTACAACCTGCACACAGCGCTGATCGTTCACCAAGACCCGTCCGCTATGACTTCAGGTCTGGTTAGCAAACTAGCCCTGTTGGGCATGAGGCGGCTCTCTCAACAGGTGTTCGCGCTCTTCAAGCGTACCTACATTGACGCTGGACGGAACTTCATCGCCGAAGCACGTGAAGTGCCCGTAGATGCGTTTTTAGGGCAGGCTTTTGCGCATCTCCATGAACAGGCTTCGCTGGATCCGGGATCCGAGCAAGGAGATACAACAATTGCGCGCCGTGTCGCCTCGGCGCGCGCCTTCGCCGCGTCGTTTGTGATCTATCAGCTCAGCAATGCGCTCCCCCCGAATGGCTCCGGCGTTGGATGTGGTCACTATGATGAAGTCGGGTCAGAGGATGGCGCCGGCATCTCCAGGTTGATGAACGAGTACGTCTTTGGCTTTTGCTTTAGCCCCTTGGTAAGCGGCGACAACGTGCTGCTGTTCCTCGATCATTGCCTCGCCAACTTGAGCAGCCCCTTCCACACTGGTCGAGATGAAGAGGGCTATGTCGCGACGAAGTCTGGACTACCAGGTGGACTGGATCCGAAGGCGATGGGCCGGTATTGGCTTGAACATCGCGATCACATTCGGGGGCTTGGTCTCCAAGACAGCGGGCGATGCGTCTATACGCCCGGCTACACGGCCTTCTACCGCGACGATCTCGACGGGGTGTTTTCCGTGCTCAATGAACTGGCCGAGGAGGTGACCTCCTCTACCACTATTCAAAATGACTGAGCGCGTCTCTTGGGGAGATCGGTACTTTCGTGTCAGATATGACGCTCCAAGGCTAAATTGGCGATCAGCCCGACGCTGCTTGTGTGGCCCAAACCGCCAAACTCGACACGGAATGCGTTCACTGGCTTCGAAGACTGCTTTGCTCCGTTTAGGGGAAGTTGGGCCGCCGAATTCCAAATGCCGCTCCCGCTGCTTATGGAGAGCTTTCCATAAGCAGCGTTATGCACAGTACGCAGTTATGAACAGTTCCTGGGCTTGATCTGGCAGCAGGCCGCGATCTCCCTGGGCGGACTGCCATGAGGGTGTCGTTGGACTGGACATAAGTTCGTGGCTGGCGCATGGATGGCGATCTCACAACTGGAGATCACCATGGACTTGATCCGCTCAATGCACCCGTTAGCCAGGGCTTGGTTGCTCGATGGCCCGCTGTCCTCGTACATCGAGGCATTCCAGGCATTGCTGGAGCGCGGCCGGTACGCCGAAGGCAGCTCGGCAGCGGCCTTGCGTGCTTGGTCGCACTTCGCTCACTGGATGACGAAGTGCCATTCGTTGCGTCAGGCGATGACGCGATCCAACGTGACGCAGCGCCTGGCATTGGCCGTCAAGGCCGCTGCGCTCACGACGCCGAGCCTGGCCGGGAGAACGATCTCTCCGCACTGCCTACGTCACTCAACGGCCATGCACCTTCTGCAGTCGGGCGTGGACATCAGCGTGATTGCCCTATGGCTCGGGCATGAGAGTCCAACGACGACGCACCAGTATGTAGAGGCCGATCTCGCCATGAAGGAAAGGACGCTGGCCAGGATTCAGGATCCCAACGTGGCCCCGCGCTGGTTCAGGGCAAACTACGACCTGTTGAAGTTCCTCAACACCT
>CALMCS010000594.1 GCA_937862875.1 uncultured Comamonadaceae bacterium | reverse complement strand
GGAGTACTGTCTGCGTCATCGACGCCTAGCCTAGCACCCTATCTCGTCATTGTGGCTCGCGATTCGGTGGCTCTGCTCACTGCATGGATCGTGTTTGGACAGCCAAAACCGAGAGAGGGTAGGTCTCTGTTGCTCGTTCCAATATCGATCGCCCACAAAAAAACCGCCTTTCGGCGGTTTCTTCGCTTTGCTGACAGCGCACCCAATACAAACGGCGGGTTATTTAATTCGGTGAATCAAACAACCCGGGCTGTTTGCCTGAAGAGAGTCAGGCGGCTGCTGGTGCTGCAACTGCCAGGTTCTTGACCTTGGCAGACAGGCGGCTCTTATCGCGAGCTGCCTTGTTCTTGTGGAAGATGCCCTTGTCGGCAATGATGTCCAGAACGGATTGAGCCTTGGCGAACAATTCTGTTGCCTTGGTCTTGTCGCCAGCCAGAACAGCCTTTTCGACGTTCTTGACTGCGGTACGGTACTTCGAACGCAGCGAAGTGTTAGCTGCGTTCAGTTTGACGTTCTGGCGTGCGCGCTTGCGGCCGGACGCCAGACGTGGGTTCTTTTTCTTGGGTTTGGCTGATGCCATGATTAATTTATCCTTAAGTGTCTGAGGATGATGTCAGCAAAGCCGAGCATTATAGCCCGGATTTTTGAGAATTGCCAGAGGCGGCCTGTTGGAGTCCTGTCTGGATCATCCGCGTGGGCAATCGGAAAGCAATTGAAAGCGACGGCAAAAAAGTGTCTCGGTGCTTTCCGGTGCGAATACACTGGCGCCCGTGTCACTGTTCAAAGCCGCTTCTACCGTCTCGTTGCTCACCCTTGCCTCCCGCGTGTTGGGGCTGGTGCGCGATCTGCTCATGGCCTCGATGTTCGGGGTCAATGTCTTTACCGACGCCTTCAACGTCGCGTTTCGCATTCCCAATCTGTTCCGGCGCTTGTTCGCCGAAGGGGCCTTCAGTCAGGCCTTCGTGCCGGTGTTGGCGACGCACAAGACGCAGCAGGGCGAAGAGTCCACGCGCGTGCTGATCAGCGCCGTGGCTACGGTGCTGTTCTGGATCTTGCTGGTCACCTGCATTGTGGGCGTGGTGGGGGCTCCGGTTCTGGTGTGGTTGTTGGCCAGTGGCCTGCGCACGCAGCCGGGCGGCATGGATGCGGCCGTGTTGATGACGCGCTTCATGTTTCCGTACATTGGCTTCATGTCCCTGGTGGCGTTGTCGGCGGGGGTGCTGAACACCTGGCGGCGTTATGCGATCTCGGCGCTCACTCCCGTGCTTTTGAACGTGAGCATGATCCTGGCGGCCATTGTGGGCGCGCCGTTCCTGCAGCGCCATGGGATTCAGCCGATTTACGCGATGGTGGCCGGCGTGATGGTTGGTGGCGTGCTGCAGTTGGGGGTGCAGATTCCGGCGCTGATGAAGCTGGGGTTGATGCCGCGCATCGGCATGTCCATTTCCGCCATTCGCACGGCGTTTGCCAACAAGGACGTGCACCGCATTCTCAAGCTGATGGGTCCCGCCTTGCTGGGCGTGGGCGTGGCGCAGATCTCGCTCATGATCAACACGCAAATCGCTTCCTATCTTCAGCAGGGCAGCGTGACCTGGTTGTTCTATGCCGACCGCTTGATGGAGTTTCCAACGGCGCTGTTTGGAGTGGCGCTGGGTGTGGTGTTGACCGCCCAGCTCGCAACGGCCAAGGCGGGCGGTGATTCGGAGCGCTATTCCGGCATGCTGGACTGGGGGCTGCGGATTGTGGTGTTGCTGACCGTGCCTTGCGCCGTGGGTCTGCTGCTGTTTGCCAAGCCGCTGGTGGCGACGCTGTTCCACCACGGAGCCTTGACCGACAACGATGTGCGCCAGATCACCGTGGCCCTGCAGGGTTACGGAATCGGTCTGCTGGGACTGGTGGCGGTGAAGGTGTTGGCACCCGGTTACTACGCGGTGCAGGACATCCGCACCCCCGTGAAGATTGCGATCGTGGTGCTGATCATCACCCAGCTGCTCAACCTGCTGTTTGTTCCCTACCTGGCGCATGCCGGGCTGGCGCTGTCGATTGGTTTGGGTGCGCTGGTCAACGCCGGTTGGCTGTTGATGGGCTTGCTGCGCCGAGGCAGTTACAAGCCGCAACCGGGTTGGGCCAAGTTTGGTGCGCAAGTGGTCGTGGCCAGTGCGTTGATGGCCGTGTTTCTCTGGTGGGGCAATCAGTATTTCGACTGGATTGCGTTGCGCGCCCATTCAATGTGGCGTGTTGGCCTACTTGCCGCGATGTTGACTGGGGCTATCGTGGTGTACTTCGGGGCGCTGTGGGTTGTCAGGCTGAATCTGCGTCAAGTTTTGCGTAGATAATAAATCGGTTCATTGATAGATCGATCAATCAATCAATCAATCGATTCGCAAGCGGATAGCAGCGCAGCTGCAGAGCCGGTGTACAGACTAGAGAAAGGAACTGAGCGGAGTGTTTTTCACACCATTGTTCAGCCACTGAGTTAACGCCTATGTCACTGCAATTCAACGTTCCAACCCCTTTGGAATATTTCAACTGCCTGGTGCAGGATGGAAATATCAACGAGTCGATCCCGTTGCTGGAGGCCGCGGCCTGCGTTGCACAGGATGCGTATCCCGAGTTCGATGTCGAGCAATTGCTGGAGTCTGTCGATCAGCTCTCGCTGCGACTCAAGCGCAGTTTTGCGCCCAACGCCGATCCGATGCGGCGTCTGAATGCACTGAACCATTTCTTCTTCACCGAATTGGGTTTCAGCGGCAATCTCAACAACTACTACGACCCGGACAACAGCTATCTGAACGCGGTGCTGCGCACGCGGCGCGGCATTCCGATTTCGCTGGCGATTCTGTGGTTGGAACTCGCGCAAAGCATCAACCTGCGCGTGCACGGGATTTCGTTCCCCGGCCACTTTCTGGTGAAGGCGCTGTTGCCCGAGGGGCAGGTGGTGATCGATCCGACCACTGGGCGCTCGCTGTCGCGCGAAGACCTGAGCGAACGCCTGGATCCCTTTGTGGCGGAAAAAGACGCGCCGGACGGTAGCAACAAGGAGCTGGCCGGCTATTTGCGTGCCGCCTCGCCGCGCCAGGTGCTGGTGCGCATGCTTCGCAATCTGAAGGAAATCCACCGCGCCGATGGCGACTGGCAGCGCCTGATTGATGTCGAATCCCGCCTGATTGCGCTGCTACCCGAGGCGTGGACCGAGTGGCGCGACCGCGGCTTTGCGCATGTGGAGCGCGGCCATATGAAAGAGGCCATCAGCGATCTGGAAGCCTATCTGCACCACGAGAGCCAATCGGCGGACGCCGAAGCGATCCGCGAACTGCTGTTGCGCCTGCAGGAATCGCAAAGCTAGTCTGGTCGCCAGCGGACCAGACTCGCCCAATCAATTAATTAATCAATCAAACCGGCAAACCTTTGGCGCGCAGGACCGCATCAAAGCGTTCCGGGTCCGACGTTCCGGTCTTGTTCTGTTCGCGGATCTTGGCTTCCTTGGCCAGATGGGCCTGGGTCTTTGCCAGTACCTCGGCGGCTTCGGCTGCGGGGATGGCAATCACGCCATCCGCATCACCCACCACCAGATCGCCGGGCTGTACCACCAGACCGGCAACGCATACCGGGATATTGATCTCGCCCGGGCCGTCCTTGCTCGGGCCTCGGTGCGTGTGCCCACGCGCGAAAATCGGCATGCCTTCTTCGGCCCATTCGGTGAGATCGCGAATCGCACCGTCAATCACCAAGCCGCCCAGCTTCTTGGCGATGCAGGTGGTGCGCATCAGCCCGCCGACCAGTGCCTGGCTGACGTCGCCGCCGCCATCGATCACCACCACGTCGCCGGGCTGGGCCATCATCAGCGCCTTGTGAATCATGAGGTTGTCACCGGGGCGAACGCGCACGGTGAGCGCGGGGCCGCAAAGGGTGGTGTCGAGCCGCGCGTGATATTGGCGCAGGCCCACGGTGCCGATATTGCGGCTCATCGCGTCGCCAATCGCTGCCGCGGGCAGGCCGTTGAAGCCGGCAATCACCTCCGCCGCAGGCCCTTCGGCGCGCGGGTTGATGCGGTAGCCCGGCGGCCATTGTTTGGAGGATTCGCCAGGTGTTGCGTTGGCGTTGGCGGTGGTGGTGTTGGCAGGTGCGGTCATGGAAAAGTCTCTTCTTGTCTTGGAATGAAATTCAGGCGATGGCAGTGGCTGGAGTCTTGAGTTCCTGCGCATTCACGCAGGCCGCAGCGTCGACGGGCTGGCCCTGAAGCCAGCCGAGCACGTTGCGCACGGCACCTTCGGCCATCTGCGCCAGCGCGGCGGGCGTGGAGCCGCCCACGTGCGGCGTGAGCACCAGATTGGGCAGTTGCAGCAGCGGGCTGTCGGCGGGAATCGGTTCGACGCAGGTGGTGTCGAGCCCGGCCGCAAACAATGGGCCCGAGCGCAGGGCGTCGATCAGCGCCGCCTCATCCACCACCTCGCCGCGCGCGGTGTTGATCAGGATGGCGCCGCGCGGCAGCTGCGCGAACTGCTTCGCGCCCAGCAGATTGCGCGTGTGTGCATTGAGCGGCACATGCAGGCTCAACACGTTCGACAGGGGCAGGAGTTCGTCCACGCTGCCCAGCAGTTTCACATTGGCGACGGGGCTGCTCTTGCCGGTCAAGGCGGGATCGAAGGCGACGACCTGCATGCCCAGCGCGAGGCAGACATTGGCCACGCGTTGGCCGATCTGGCCAAAGCCGATCAGGCCGATGGTTTTGCCGCGCAGCTCGATGCCGTCTTGCGCACGGCTCCAGCGGCCGGCGTGCAGTTCGCTGTCCATCCAACTGATGCGGCGTGCCGCGGCAAACATCAGGCCCAGCGTCATCTCGGTCACGGATTGCGCGTTCGCTCCCGGTGTCACGTACACGGGGATGCCACGCGCGGTGGCGGCTGGTACGTCGATATTGCTCACGCCGACGCCGTGCTTGGAAATCACCTTGAGGGTAGGGCACGACGCAATGGCCTTGGCGCTGAGATCCACCGTGCGCGAGATGACCGCATCGATCGGCTCGGTGGACAGGATGCGTTCGACTTCTTCGGTGCTGTCTGGCTGCTGGAGGTACAGCACGCGCGCGCCGGCGGCGGCCAGCAGTTCGACGCCCGATGAAGCCAGTTGAGGGGCGGTGACAAAGATGGTGAAAGGCATGGATGGTCTATTCAAAAAATACGCGATGGCGATCAGGTGGTGAGCAGATAGCGATCGTCGAATGCTGCCAATTCTCATCCCATCCATCGATACCGTCCAATGTAAAATATTCCACTATTGAATGCTTTGGGTAATCAATAAACGAGGCGGCACCATGGACCTTCGAGATCTCAAATACTTTCTGGCCGTGGCTCAAGCCGGCAATACACGCCGTGCGGCGGAGCTCGTGTTTCGCAGCCAGCCCACGCTGACCAAGGCCATCGACCGGCTCGAGGCATCGCTCGATGCCAAGCTGTTCGAGCGCGACGGCCGTGGCCAGCGTTTGAGCGCCGCGGGACAGGCGTTGGTCGCCCACGCGCAGCCGCTTCTGCACAATGCCGAGGCGGTGCGCAAAGTGGTGCAGGCCCTGGGGCGTGGAACCGCGGGGCTGGTGCGTTTGGGCTCGGGGCCGCTGGGTGCCGAATACCTGCTGCCGCGCATCTGCGGCCTGCTGCTGGCGGAAGCGCCGGACGTGCAGTTGCAGCTCACCATTCGCATGAGTTATGAGTTGCGCGAGGAGCTGCGCAACGGCCGCATCGATATGGTGCTGGGTTTTGTGCCGGAGATTGAAGACGAGTTCGATTGCGATGCGCTGCTCGAAGACATCGTGGTGGTGGCCGCGAGCAAGGATCACCCGGTGTTCAGCAGCAAGCGGCCGACGCTCGAGACTCTTGCAGGCTACCGCTGGGCCTTGCCCAACAGCGCGGTGGCGAGCCGCGCGTGGCTCGATCAGGTGTTCACCAGCCGGGGCTTGCCCGCGCCCTTTGCACAGATCGAAACCAACTCCATCCCGCTCGTGCCGCGCGTGATTGCCGACACGTCGTTGCTGAGTTTCATCTCGCGCCGCACGCTGCAGGCCAACCCATCGCATCTGCGCGAAGTGCCGCTTGCGCAGACCACGCTGGTGCGCAACTTTGGCCTGACCTACTCACGCAACAGTCCCATGTCGCCCGCCGCCACGCGGCTGATTGCATTGCTGCACGAGCATGGGAAGAGTCTGTTTGAGACCGTGGATTCCTGAGGTACGGCGGTTGGCGATTGAGTTACTTTACGCAATCACTTTACGCACTCATTCCAGCTTGATCTTCGCCTCGCGGACCAGCGCGCCCCATTTGTCGATTTCCTTCTGAATCAGCTGGGCGAATTGCTGCGGCGTTCCCGGTGTCTGCACGCTGCCTTCAAAGGCGAGACGCTCCTTGACATCCGCACGGTCGAGAATCTTGAGGGTCTCCTGGTTGATGCGCGCCACCACATCGGCCGGCATGCCTGCGGGGCCGACGATGCCCAGCCATGTCACCGCATCAAACCCGGGGTAGCCTTGCTCTGCCACCGTGGGCACGTTGGCCAGGGTGGGAAGGCGTTTGGTCGAGGTCACGCACAGCGCGCGAATCTTGCCGGGTTGCAATTGCGACATCACCGAGGGCGCGCTGCCGAAGTAGCCTGCGACCTGGCCGCCGAGCAAGTCGGTCATCGCGGGGCCCGCGCCTTTGTAGGGCACCTGCAGCACGTTGATGCCGGCACGGCGCGCCAGCATCTCTCCGGCCAGGTGGCCGACGGTGCCGCTGCCGGCCTGCGCCACGCTCATGCTGCCGGGCTTGTCCTTGGCGGCCTTGATGAAGTCGGCCAGCGTCTTGAACGGTGAGTCCGCGCGCACGACCAGCACCACGGGCTGCTCGGCCACGGGCGCGATGGCGGTGAAATCCTTGGTCGGATTGAACGGCATGTTGGGGTAGAGCGCCGGGTTGATCGCCAGATTCGAGGCTTGGCCCATGCCGAGGGTGTAGCCGTCCGGTGCGGCTTTGGCGACCGCATCGAGGCCGATGTTTCCGGCCGCGCCGGGCTTGTTGTCGACCACCATGGTCCAGTGGTCGAGCGTGCTGAACTTGGTGGCGATCAGGCGCGAAATGGTGTCGGTTCCGCCGCCCGGTGGAAACGGCACGATGAACCGGATGGGCTTGCTGGGCCACTTGCTTTCAGCGAAGGCCGCAGGTGCCGCACCCGCCATCGTTGCGGCGGCTGCGTTGAGAAGAAATGTGCGTCTTTGCATGTTGTTTGTCTCCACGTTGATGCGTCAAATTCTGGACAAGTTGAGTGATGCCGTCTATTCAAATATTCTTGCCAATTGAATCCAATTGGTTATCAATGAAGGGGCGTTTACTGGTGCCCACGTCAATGAGCGCGCTGGCGCAAGTGCTGAGGCCCCAGCTCCGAAGGGCTCAACACGCCGAGCAGGGCCATGTTGCGGGCCATCTCGGTGGCCAGGATGCCAATGGCGTGCGTGATGCCGGCCTGCCCGCCGACGGCACCGGCGTAGTTGAAGGGGCGGCCCACAAACACCAACTTTGCGCCAAGCGCCAGTGCCATCAGCACGTCGCTGCCGCGGCGAAAGCCACCGTCGATCATGACGGGGTAGTCCGGGCCCAGCGCCTGCACGACGGCGGGCAAAGCGCGCAGCGGAGCGAGTGCGCCGTCCAGTTGCCGGCCGCCGTGGTTGGAGACGATGATGCCGTCCGCGCCGTGGTCTCGCGCCGCGATCGCGTCTTCGGGCGAGAGGATTCCCTTGACCACCAGGCGGCCCTTCCAGCGCTGGCGAATCTGATCCACATGGTCCCAGCTCAGATGATCGCGTGCGCCGAATTCACGCATCACGTTGGACGCGATGATGGGCGCTCCGCGCTTGGCGGACGAGTTTTCGAAATGCGGAATGCCGTGATTGGCAATGGTCTTGAAGGCGGTGCCTAGCAGCCAGCGCGGATGCGTCAGCCCATCCCACGCGAGCCGCAGGTTGGGGCGCAGCGGTGTCGAAAAGCGTGCACGCACATTGTTCTCGCGGTTGCCCGAGACCGGTACGTCGGCGGTCACGACCAAGGTGCCGAACCCCGCGGCTTCGACGCGATCGAGCAAGTCGGCAATGTGCTGCGCCTCGCCCGGCACATAGGCCTGAAACCAGGCGCGGGGATTGGCCTTGGCCACATCCTCCATGCGGATCAGCGAGGAGCCGCTCATGATCGCCGGAATCTGCGCAGCGGCCGCCGCCTGCGTTTGGATCAGATCGCCGCGATAGGCCGACAGCGCGCTGATGCCCATGGGCGCAATGCCAATCGGCGCGGCCCAGCGCTCGCCGAACAGGGTGGTGGCGAGCGAGCGACTCGAGGTGTTGGTGAACACGCGTGTGACCCAGTCATGGTCAGAGAACGCATCGACATTGCCGCGCATGGCGCGATCGGTTTCGCAGCCGCCGCTCACGTAGGCAAAGATCGGCGCGGGCAGGAGGCTGCGCGCCGCCGTCTCAAAGTCGTCCAGGGAGAGGATCTTGCGCAGATGCCGGGGGACATGCCAGCTGCCTGTCGCTGCAGCGGCCGCCTTGCTGGGCGCGCTGTGACTGGCGACGGGGTAGTCCTGAAGGCGAAGTTCTTTTTCCATGGTCGGGTGCGGAGTCGTGAAATGAAGCCAGAACCGATGCTAGGGCTATATTCGAGACCCATGTGCGATGAATCGTCGTTCCACAGGTGAGAAATACTTGACATGAAATTGCAGAATCTGGCCACGCTTTCCGCCGTGATATCGCACGGCAGTTTTGCCGCTGCGGCTGAGCAGGTGCATCTCACGCGCAGCGCGGTGAGCCTGCAGATGAAGCAGTTGGAAGACTACTTCGGGCAACCGCTGTTCGACCGTTCCGGGCGCAACGTGCGCCCCACCGCCTTTGCCAAAGAGGTGGCGAGCACGGTGGACGGCGCGCTCGCAGACATCGAGGCGCTGCGCCGCCACTCGGGGCAGGTGCTGAGCGGGCGCGTGCGCCTGGGGCTCACCGGCTCGGTGCAGACCACGCTGATGCCGGTCGCTTTTGCGGATCTGCTGCAGCGCGCGCCGGGCATCGAGTTGCGCATCGAGCCCGGCAACACGCCGGAGCTGCTGAACCAGCTCAAGGCCGGACAGATCGACGCCGCCGTGATCATTCGTCCGTTGACCGGTGGCTCCAGCCGCCTGCACTGGATCGAGCTGATGAAGGAACCCATGGTGCTGGTCGTGCCGCGCGATCTGCCCCCATCGTCACCGGCGCGCATGCTGCGCGAGCAGCCCTGGATCCGCTTCGACCGCCAACTCGTCGCCGGGCGCATGGCGGCGCAATACGTGGAGCAGCTCATCCCGCAGAAGCAGGCGCTGGTGGACATGGAAAGCAGCGACGCCATCGTGGCGATGGTGGGCAGGGGCATCGGCGTATCGGTCTTGCCGAAGCTGCGCCGCGAGCAATTGTGGGCCCATGCCGTGCGTGAGGTCGCGTTGGGCCCCAACGGCCCCGAGCGCCAGATCGCGTTTGTCTGCCGCAAGGCCGACGCGGAGAACCGGCTGATCGACCGCGTGCGCGCGGCGTTTGCCGATGCGGTCGTCGTCACCAACGAAGAGCGGGACTGAATCCGCCAGCGACGGCGACACCGAAACCGACACGGAGATCAGGGTCTGGAGCTTGACTATTTGTCACTGCTTTGTCATAAAAGCTGTTCATCATCGCGGTCTATTTGTAGGTTTCCTCCTATGTTCCAAAATTCTGCCTTAGACCCCTCCGATTTCCAACGCATGGCTGATGACCTGATGGACAGCTATGACGAAGAGATGGAGCTGGAAATCGACGATCGCTTCGTAGAAGAGAGCGGAGAGCGCAACCGGTTGGTCAATAACGAGGCCCGGCGCAAATACTTTCGTGACCTGTTTCATCTGCAGGGTGAGCTGGTCAAGCTGCAGGACTGGGTGCAACAGTCGCGCGAAAAGGTCGTGATCGTCTTTGAAGGCCGCGACGCGGCGGGCAAGGGTGGCGTGATCAAGCGCATCACACAACGCCTGAATCCGCGCGTGGCCCGCGTGGCTGCGTTGCCTGCGCCCAATGATCGCGAACGCACGCAGTGGTATTTCCAACGCTATGTGGCGCATCTACCCGCAGCCGGCGAGATGGTGCTGTTCGACCGCAGCTGGTACAACCGCGCGGGCGTCGAGCATGTCATGGGCTTCTGTACCGACGACGAGTACGAAGAGTTTTTCCGCAGCGTCCCCGAGTTCGAAAAGATGCTGGTGCGATCGGGCATCCGCGTCATCAAATACTGGTTCTCGATCACCGACGAAGAGCAGCACATGCGCTTTCTCGGCCGCATCCACGACCCGCTCAAGCAGTGGAAACTCAGCCCCATGGACCTGCAAAGCCGTGTGCGCTGGGAGGAATACACCAAGGCCAAGGAAACGATGCTGGAGCGCACCCACATCCCCGAAGCGCCGTGGTGGGTGGTGCCTGCGGACGACAAGAAAAAAGCACGCCTCAACTGCATCGCGCATCTGCTCACCCAGATGCC
>CALMCS010000593.1 GCA_937862875.1 uncultured Comamonadaceae bacterium | reverse complement strand
AGAAATGAAGCAAACCTCGCTTTGGATGAAACGCCACAAGAGCGAATTGCGGGCCCTCGTCAAGGCTGGGATCTACATCGAGCCGAATACCGCCAAGCGGCTGGCGACTAAAGCGTTCGCCTTGGTGTATGAGAAGTTCTGGGGCTATCCCATGCTCATGGTTGCCACCAAGGACGAGGCGCTGGCCTTGGCGCAGACATTGTTGCCAAGCGAACAAGCAGAGACACGGGCACTTTAGGCCCGACTAACTTCCACGAGTGCTAAAGCTGGGAGTTGCTCCGAAAGAGGTGATAACAATGGAATTACGCCACCTCCGTTGTTTCATGGCTGTAGCGGAAGAACTGCACTTCGCCCGCGCAGCGGAGAAACTGCACGTCGAGCAATCGCCCCTGTCACGGGCGATCAAGGAACTGGAAGAAGATCTGGGCGTGGTGCTGTTCGCACGTACCACGCGCAGCACGCGCCTGACTCGTGCGGGCAAGCTGTTCTTTGAGCATGTGCCGCGCGTCTTCTCGGCCTTGCAACAGGCCCGCGACAGCGTGAAGGCCGCGGCCAATGGCTTCCACAGCCAATTGCGCATTGCCCTGTCGGACGGCATCACGCCGTCGCGCTTACCTACCTTGCTGGCGCTCTGCCGGCAGGAAGAACCCGAGGTGGAAATCCGCTTCTTCGAGGTGCCGCTGTCGCAGCAGATCAAAGGGCTGCATGGTGATCTGTACGACGTGGGCTTTGCTCGCGCCGATGAAGTCGGCGATGGCCTCATTGCCGAGCCGGTATGGAGTGACCCGCTGATGGTAGCCGTTCCGGCGCGGCATCCCCTCCTGGCCCACAAGCGCATCCCCCTGGAAGAACTGCTGCGCTATCCGCTAGTGCTATGTGATCCGCAGGCGTGCGAAGGACATGCACGGCAGGTTGACCGCGTGCTGCGCCGTGTGGACATGGAACCGCTGGTGGCCGAACGGGTGGCGTCTTGCGACCTGATGATGGCGTTGGTGTCCGCAGGCATCGCCCTGGGGGTGACGGGCTGCGCGCACATCCTGGCCAGCCAGGAACCTGGCGTAGTGGCACGGCCACTGACAGGCCGTTCACCGTTGCTGACGACCTACTTGCTGCGTCCGGAAGGCGAGCCTTCGGAAATGCTCGCCCGCTTCATCGACCGTGTGCAGGCCATCGAATCACCCGAAGGTAGCAGGCCAATGCCGGGTCTTGATGCCGACTCCATGGAGGAGCCCGC
>CALMCS010000592.1 GCA_937862875.1 uncultured Comamonadaceae bacterium | reverse complement strand
GAAGGCATCGCAACAACGCATAGGGACCTATTCTCGCCATCTCAAAACGAAGACTTCCAAACCCAAAGCAGTCCAGAGCTTCGTCACAGAGCTCGGTCAAGCCCCGAGAATCCGTGAAGGTCTCTTTTTCTTGAGCGGCTTACGTGCGCCATCTCGATCGCAGCACCAGCGCCAGCGTCGTTCCCACCGATGCGAGTGTCGCCAGCATCAAGGCCGTCATCGGTGCAACCTGTGGGGCCAACAACGCCATCGACAGGCAGAAGGCGGCCAGACTGCAGCCGCCCAGCAATGCCGCGTGCAGTGTCGCAATCACGCTCGCGGTGCCTAGCTTTTCGTGAATCGTCGTGGCGATGACCGTGTAGCCGATGGGGAACGCCAGCAGGATTCCCGCGCTCGACGGACCCAGCCAACCCGACGCGGTGGTGATGGTGGCCACCAGAACGCCCGCAAGTGCACCACGCAACAGCAGGGTTGCCCAGCCCGCATTGCCCTTGGCTTTGGCCGATGGCACGACTAGCGGTCGACTCACGTAGATCGCCCCAGCGGTCACTGCGGTGAACAACAGTACGCCCAGCAAAATCGATGGTGGCAGCAATCGACACAGAACTGCTGTAACAGCCCACGCTCCGAAGGAGATCGCCAGACAGGGCAATGGCCGGTGTCGGCGCGAGGCAAAGAGATAGGTGAGCACAAACGTCTGCGTGGCGCACAGCGAGATCAGGGTATAGGTCGCCGTGGTGGCGATGAAGTCCGTGCTCGCATGCTGCACCAAAAAGAAGAATGCCGGCCCCATGACCATCGGCAGCCCCGCGAGCGCCCCGCCCACGATCGGGCCGAAGGCCCCTACCGCCCACGACACGCCAATCACCACCAGACCGGTGCACACCATGCGAATGAGCAGTGCTTCGTTGAACACCAGAAAATCCATGCGGAGCCAGCCTCAATTGAGTGGTGTGGTCACAGCGAAAATGCCGCGAAAAAAGAGTACCCGTTACGGCCTAGCGCCCGCTGAGCAAGGCCTGGCGGAACGACAGCACATGGTGATTGAACGCCTGCTCGGCCGCGTCCGCATTACCGCTTTCCAGCGCATCGACGATCTTCTGGTGCTCGTCGCGCACCTCCACGACATGCCCCGATTTGGACAGCGAAATCGCCCAAAAACGTTGCGAGCGTGCGTGCAGCACACGCAGCACTTCGATCAATACGGGGTTGCGCGAAGCGTCGGCGATCTGTTCATGAAACAGTCGGTCGAACTGCATCATCTGGGCTACGTTGCGCTCGGCCACGGCCTTGTCGAAGGACTTGGCGGTCGCGCGCAGCACCTTGATTTCCGCAGCCGTGATGCGCTGCGACGCCAGCCGCGCGCACAGCGCCTCGTTCACCAGCCGCACATCGATCATGTCGAGCGCGTCGTCGATCGACAGCGGCGCCACCATCACGCCCTTGCGCGGAATGATCTGCACCAGCCCCTCGGTCGCGAGGCGATGCAGCGCGTGGTTGAGCGGCGTGCGTCCGAGCGCGAGATCGGCCATGAGGGAGGCAGTGTTCAGGTACTCCCCGGGCTTGTAGACCAGGGTCGTCAATCGGTCTTTGAGCATGTCATAGGCCAACTCGTTTTGCGAGAGATTGGCTGTCGCCGACGGCGGTGCCGCAGCGTTCACTTCAGGACTTAGCGGGCTCGGGAACACAGGGACTCCGAAAAAGCGATCAACAGAACATGGGTTTGGATGATAGCCGAGATGTGGCATGAAATTTGCCTGATATAGCGTTAATACTGATGTGAAATTTCACCGTATTGCCACAATGGTGCATCTTGCTCCGTATCTGTGCAATTCCTGCACCCACTCGAAAGGAACTCTCATGAAAAGTCTGCTCCCTCTTATCGTTCTCGCGGCCAGCGCCTTCGCTCCAGTGAGTCACGCGCAGGAATACCCAGCCACCAAGCTGAAGATCGTCGGCGGCCTGAGCAACCTGAGCCAGTACAACGACTTCGAGAAGCCGTTCTGGACCACAACGATCCCGAAGGCATCAGGTGGCAAGGTCACCGCAGATATCAAGGGCTACAACGAAATGGGCCTCAAGGGCCCTGAAATCATCCGTTTGATGTCCCAGGGCGTCATCGAGTTCGGCACCGCCACCATCGCCTACTTCGCGGCCGACAACCCCATCAACGAAGCCATCGACCTCGCCGGTCTGGCTCCCGACGTGAAGACCGCACGCGCCGTGACCGACGCGTTCGAGCCGATGTACGCCAAGTTCTACGCGCAATCGGGCGTGAAGGTGCTGGGGATGTCGACCTTCCCCGCACAGGTGCTGTTCTGCAATGCAGAGATCAAGGGCCTGGCCGACATCAAGGGCAAGAAGGTTCGCACCAGCAGCCGCACGCAAGCGGAATTCGTCGAGGCGCTGGGCGGCTCGAGCGTGACCATGGCCTTCGGTGAAGTGGTTCCTGCACTGCAGAACAAGGTCGTCGATTGCGCGATCACCGGTTCGCTGTCCGGCTACTCGGCCAAGTGGTACGAAGTCTCGACCCACCTGTACGCCCTGCCCGTGAACTGGAATCAGCTGCTCCACGCCGTCAACCAGAAGGCCTGGGACAAGCTGAACCCGAACGTGCAGAAGCTCATCACCACCCAGTACAAGATCATGGTCGATGACGTCTGGGCCGCTGCTGGCAAGCAGACCCAGGAAGGCTACGACTGCAACACCGGTGCCGCCGCCTGTCCTAACCCAGTCAAGGGAAAGATGACCCTGGTCCAGCCTACCGATGCCGACCGCGCTCTGCTCAAGAAGGTGTTGTCCGAGTCCGTTCTGCCGAAGTGGGCCGCACGTTGCAGCGCGCAATGCGTGACGGATTTCAACGCCACCGTGGGCAAGGTCGTTGGCCTGACCGCATCGAAATAAGCGCGAAGCGACCTCGAGGCCATCTCGGGGTCAGCGCTTGAAAAGTACGTAATTGATGGCCGGATCTCAGCACCCTGAGGTCCGGCTGGTTTGACTACAGCGGCCATTTCGCTGTGCATTTATCGGGATTGGAGTCATGAACTCACCCTCAACCTCATCTCCTTTTACCTGGGCGCCACTGCGCTGGGCCAACGCCCTGTCGCGCATCGCTGTCTGGGCCGGCGGTGCGCTCACTCTGGCGAGCGTATTCCTGATCTCGTTTGACGTGCTTGCACGCAAATTCTTCGGTTTCAACACCGGCGGCGCGGACGAACTGTCCAGCTACGCCTTTGCCATCAGCACCACCTGGTCGCTGGCCTTTGCCACGCTGCAGCGCGCCAATGTGCGTGTGGACGTGCTCTACCAAACCCTGCCCCTGCGCGTATCCGCCATCCTCGACTGGATCTCGCTCGTCGCGCTGGGCGTCTTCATGACCTACCTGACCTGGTACGCCATGGATGTGGTCACCGCTTCGTGGATCCAGAAATCGGCCGCGAACACCACCATGGCGACACCGCTGTGGATTCCCCAGGGTCTGTGGTTCATCGGTCTGGTGTGGATGTGCATCGTGCTCGCACTGATGCTGGTGCGCGCCTCGACCGCCATCATCACCGGCGACATCGAAGCCGTGAAGAACCTGTGCGGCGTGCGCTCCGCGCAGGAAGAAGCCGACGAAGAAGCCGCATCCGGCGAACGCCTCGTCAACGCTGAACGCCAAAAGGGAATCGCATGATCGCCACCGCTCTTATCTTGTTGCTGGTGCTCATTGGCTTGAGCATCCCCGTGGGCGCAGCGCTGGGCGTGCTCGGCCTGACGCTCGATCCGCTGTTCTCCATGCTGCCGCTGTCGCGCGCGCTGGGCGAGCTGTCGTGGAGCGCGAACAACGAGTTTCTGCTCGTCGCGATTCCGCTGTTCATTCTGCTGGGCGAAGTGCTGCTGCGCGCCGGTTTTGCAGAAAAGATGTACAGCTCGATGAGCCTGTGGCTGTCGTGGCTGCCGGGCGGGCTGATGCACGCCAATATCGGCGCATCGACCCTGTTCTCGGCCACCTCGGGCTCCAGCGTGGCGACCGCCGCCACGGTGGGCACCGTCGCGCTTCCGCAGATCAAGCGCTATGGCTACAACGAGCCTTTGTTCCTCGGCAGTCTGGCCGCGGGTGGCACGCTCGGCATTCTGATTCCGCCTTCGATCAATCTGGTGATCTATGGCGTGCTGACGAATTCGTCGGTTCCCAAGCTGTACCTCGCCGGCATCATTCCGGGCTTCGCGATGGCCGCGCTGTTCATGCTGACGATCATCGTCGCGTGTATCGTCAAGCCCTCCTGGGGCGGTCAGAAGATTCACGCGACATGGGGTGAACGCATCCGCAGTCTCGTGCATCTGGGCCCACCGCTGGCGATCTTCCTGCTGGTGGTCGGATCGATCTACGCGGGTCTTGCCACACCGACCGAAGCCGCCGCTTTGGGCGTCACGGGTGCGCTGATTCTCGCGGCCTGGTTCCGCAAGCTGACCTGGACGATGCTGCGCGAAAGCATTGAAGGCACGATGCGCTCGACCGCCATGATCATGCTGATCGTGATCGCTGCCGGCTTCCTGAACTTCGTGATGTCCGCCACCGGCCTGACCTCCGCGATCACCGACTCGATCACCGGCCTCGGCTTCTCGCCCGCCTGGATGCTCTTGGTGCTGGTCGTCTTCTATCTGGTGCTCGGCTGCTTCATGGAAACGCTGTCGATGATGATCACCACGATCCCGATCGTGGCGCCCATCATGATCGCGCTCGGTTTCGACCCGATCTGGTTGGGCATCGTCATCATCATTCTGGTGGAAGCCGCGCTCATCACGCCGCCCGTGGGTCTGAACCTGTTTGTGGTGCAGAGCCTGCGCAAGTCCGGCTCCATGAACTCGGTGATCATCGGCTCCCTGCCGTTCGTTGCCGCGATGTTCGTGATGCTGCTGTTGCTGGCACTGGTGCCCGATCTGGCGCTGTGGCTGCCGCGTGTTTTCGGTTGATGCCGATTTCAATACATCCCAAAACCAATAAAACCTTTACCTGATTTTTCTGTCATGCAAGCTCAATTCAACGTACACACCGCCGGCGCTTCGCGTCCCCTGTCCCTCAACGTCCACACCCTCGTGGTGGCGGGCTGGGCTGGCCGCGATCTGGCAGCCATCGAGCACCACATCGAAGAACTCGCCGAGCTGGGCGTGCCGCGCCCCACCAGCGTGCCGCTCTTCTACCGCATCGCCAACAACCAACTGAATCAAGACGCTGAAATTCAAGTGGTCGGCCCCCACTCCTCCGGCGAAATCGAAGCGCTGGTGTTTGCCGCCGAAGGCCGTCTGTTCGTCGGCATCTCGTCCGATCACACCGACCGCAAGCTCGAAGCCCACAGCGTCGCGCTGTCCAAGCAAGTCTGCGCCAAGCCTGCGGGCGGCGATGCCTGGGAGCTCTCCGAAGTCGAAGGCCACTGGGATGAGCTGGTTGTGCGCTCGTGGATCGAAGAAGGCGGCGAACGCGTGCTGTACCAGGAAGGCTCGCTGTCTTCGCTGCGCCCACCGCGCGACCTGATCGATGGCTATCTGGCGGCCAGCCAGCAAGCCGCATTTGCGGACGGCACGGCCATGACCTGCGGCACCGTCGGCGCGATCGGCGGCATCCGCGCTGCGAACACCTTCGAGATGGAGCTGTACGATCCACGCTTGAACCGTTCACTCAAGCACCGCTACACGCTGCAGATCCTCCCTGAAGTAGCTTGATCCTCTCCAATCCATAGGCGCGAACTCCATGCAAATGAATTCCGTACAACGCACCGAGCAGACACTCGCTGCCATCCATGACGCTGGTGACGAAGGTCGCCGCATCTTCACCCGCGTGTATGACGAGGCCGCGCTGGCAGCAGCGCGCGCATCCGTTGATCGGGCCAAGAGCGGCATCAGCCTCGGTCCGCTGGACGGTCGTGTGGTGAGCGTCAAGGACTTGTTCGACGTGGCTGGTGAAGCCACCACCGCCGGCTCGGCCGTCCTGCGCAGCGCTCCGGCTGCCGCACAGGACGCCGTCATCGTGCAGCGCCTTCGGGCCGCTGGCGCGGTGATCGTCGGCAAGACCAACATGACCGAGTTCGCGTTCTCGGGCATCGGCATCAATCCGCATTACGGCACGCCCGGCAATGCCCGCGACGTGACCCGCATCCCCGGTGGCTCGTCCTCGGGCGCGGGCGTGGCGGTGGCGCGCGGCATGTCGGAAATCTCGATCGGTTCCGACACCGGCGGCTCGGTGCGCATTCCGTCGGCACTGAACGGCGTGACCGGCTTCAAGCCGACACAGGCCCGCGTGACGCGCGAAGGCGCGTTCCCGCTGTCCTTCAGCCTCGACACCGTGGGCCCGCTGGCTCGCAGCGTGATCGATTGCGCACAGACCGACGCCGTGTTGAGCGGCCAGACCTGGACGCAGCTGCCCGAGCGTGACGTGCGCGGTCTGCGCATCGGCATCCCGCGTGGTCTGCTGTTCACACAGACCGAAGGTGCCGTGCAGAAGGCTTTCGATCAAGTGATCGAAGAGCTCAGCCGCGCAGGCGCACGCGTGACCGATGTGCAACTCGACAACTGGCTCGGCGCACCGTTCAAGCTGCAGGAAAAAGGCACCTTGATCGCCGCCGAAGCGGCCTACATCCATGCCGAGACGCTGGCGACTCAACCAGGCGCGATCGACCCGTTTGTGCTGGCCCGCATCCAGCGCGGAGAAACCGTCGCCGCGGCCCACTACGTGAGCGTGCAGCGCGCCCGCGCGCAGCTGCAGCAAACGCTCGATGCGCAGATCGCAGACTTCGATCTGCTGATGCTGCCGACCGTGCCGTTTGTCGCGCCGCGCATCGACGCACTCGCCGACATGGACGCTTTCAACCAGGCCAATATGCTGGTGCTGCGCAACCCGTCGGTGTTCAACTTCTACGACCTGCCCGCCATGTCGTTGCCGGTGAACACCACCGAGTCCGCCCTGCCCGTGGGCCTGATGGCCGTCGGCCGCCGTGGCTGCGACCGCGACCTGCTCGCCATGTGCGCCGCGTTGCAAGCGCAGATGAGCACGCTGAAGTAAGCTGAATCGGTCCGCCGAACCGGCGTTATCGACAAGCCCGTGCGCCCTTTCGCTCACGGGCTTTTTTACGCATTCACTGCCCCTGCGCCGACAGGCGCAGCGTTCTATCCAAGCGAGCGAGACCCCGATGTCCGAGACACAGAACCCCATGCCCCTCACCGTTCAAGCCCTGACGCCCGACACCTTCGCGCCGTTTGGCTGGATGCTGGGCCAGGCCTTCCCTGCGGAGCCCAATGCGTCCGCCTTCACCAACCCGGCGACCGACTTCTGGCACCAACACAACTTCCAGACCGGCGCCAGCAACGGTGCCGAAATTCTCTGGGTCAACTACCGCAACACGGACCGCTTTGTCACCCATCTGGAAAAGCACCTGTTGACCGAACAGGCCATCGTTCCGCTGACGGGCAGCATCATCCAGATCATGGCGAGCAGCCACGCCGATGGCAGCGTCGATCTGGCCAGCGCCGCCGCGTTCATCGTCCATCCCGGACAGGGCATCTGCATGCGCGCCCACGCCTGGCATGCCACACGCTCGTTGAGCGCCGAGGTGACCTGCCTGATGCTCACGCGCCCGTCCACCACCATCGATCTGGTCAGCCATATGCGCGACGGTCAGGCCGCGCACGAAAGTGCCATCGTGGAAATCCCACGCCTCGCGTTCACAGATTCACATTGACCGAGTAAGCTCCACGGCATGTACAGGCAGCCCGCGGGCTGCAGGAGCGTCTCCCATGCCACCTCATTCGACGGCGATACTCTGGCCCATGTTCGCCCTGGCCGGCTGGACGATGTGCATGCTGCTGTTCCTCGCGTTTCGGCGCGTCAAGGCATCAGCGGTGCACAAGATATCGCCGCGCGAATACGCACTCGGCGAGTCGGCCCGCGTGCCGGCACCGGTCATCCAGGCCAATCGCAACTACATGAACCTGCTCGAGTTGCCGATGCTGTTCTACGTGCTGTGCCTCATCGTGCTGGTGATGCAATGCGGCACGCCCACCCTGATGACACTGGCCTGGGTCTACGTCGCGCTGCGCCTGGTGCACAGTCTGGTGCATGTCACCTACAACCACGTCATGCACCGCTTCGCCGTCTTCGCCGCCAGCAACGTAGTGCTGACCGTGCTGTGGATGCTTGTGGGCATCGCCCTGTATTCACGCCCTTGAACCTCACCCATCCGTCATTGGCCTTCATCCGCCAATCCGTCCGTCACCCATGCATCTCATGAATCCACCCTTCTCCCAAGCCTGCGAAAACAACCAAGCCCCCATCTTCGACGTGCTGCGCACCGCGTTGGCCGACAGCACGCAGGTGCTCGAAATCGGCTCCGGCACGGGCCAGCACAGCGTGTATTTCGCGCCGCGCCTGCCGCATCTGGTGTGGCAGACCAGCGATCTGGAAGACAACCATCCGGGCATTCTGGCGTGGCATGCACTCCAGCCGGCCCCCAATCTGCGCGCGCCGCTGGTGATGGATTTGGAGCGCAGCGAATGGCCCGCGGGTGCGTTCGACGCGGCCTACTCCAGCAACACCGCACACATCGTTTCGTGGCCGCTGGTCGAGCGCATGTTTGCGCTGCTCGGCGCGCATCTGGCGGACGGCGGAACCTTTGCGCTCTACGGCCCGTTCAACTACCACGGTGCATTCACCAGCGACAGCAATCGCGCCTTCGACACCATGCTGCGCCACCGCGATCCGGCCAGCGGGATTCGGAACTTCGAGGACGTTGTGGCGCTCGCTTCGGACAATGGATTGCAGCTCGCACAGGACCACGCCATGCCAGCCAACAACCGGCTGCTGGTGTTCAAAAAATCCGCCCACCCCACGCGCTGAGGTAACGCTTTCCTGTTGTCCTACGCGGCATAGCCTGATTCACGGCTAACGTGCGTGATGATTGCCTTCCTGCATAGGATGGCACCGATCACGTTCACTTTTTCTTTCCGCTTTTTTTCATCCTCTTTCACTCGGAGCATTCCATGAGCAAGCCCCAAATCGGCGTCATCGTCGGCAGCAACAGCAAGACGTCCATCAACAAGCAACTGGCGCTCGCCTTGGTCAAACTGGTTTCGGACAAGGCCGATTTTGAGCTGATCGACATCGGCCAGCTGCCGCTCTACAACCGCGACTTCGACGCTGATTCGCCGAAAGAATATGTCGATTTTCGTGCCAAGGTCGCAAGCAAGGACGGCATTCTGTTCGTCACGCCCGAGCACAACCGCTCGATTCCCGCACCGCTGAAAAATGCGCTCGACGTCGGCAGCCGCCCTTACGGTCACGCCGTCTGGGGCGGTATTCCCGTCGGCCTGATCGGTACTTCCGGCGGCGGCGCTGCGACATCGATGGCCCAGCAGCACCTGCGCAACGTGCTGGCGTTCCTGAACACGCAAACCATGGCCCAGCCCGAAGGTTTCATTCAGTGGAAAGACGGCCTGCTCAATGCCAACGGCGAAGTGGGTGAAGGCAGCCACAAGTTCCTGACCGGCTGGATGGAACAGTTCCTGGCCTGGGTGAACAAACACCCCAAGGGCTGAGCCAGCGAACCCCCAAAGCCCATACGCCCTTTGCATTTCAAAATGCAACTGCTGCAGTATGGGCGGTTTCTCAACACCCGCGCCGCCGTCCCGCGCCGCGCGAGTCGTTGCATCATTTGGAAAGGTCTCGCATGAATCCCCAGGAAGTCCGCGCTATTCTCAGTATTTGCCTTCTGGCCGCTTACTCGGACAACGAGAAGCACGATCGCGAACGCGATCAAATCCGCCAGGTGGCCGATGCGCTGGGCCAGCACGAGCAAATCAATCTGCCCGGCCTGTACCAGGACGTGTTGCTGCGCCGCGTGCAATTGGCCGATGTGGTCGGTCAACTGAGCAGCGCCGAGTCGCGTGAAATGGCGTATGAGATGGCGGTGTGCGTGTGCGATGCGGACGGCACGACCAGCGACAAGGAAGCCGCCTTTCTCGCGCAGCTCAAGTCGGCGTTGGCACTGGGCCAGGGAACGGTCGAAAGCCATGCGCAGGTGATCGCCAGCGCGCCACTGCATTCGTTCGACGAACCGATCATCATCGAAGAGCCCACCGATCCTGCGGGCACGGCTGGTACTGCTGGTACGGCGTCTCCTGCGCCCCACCCCACCGCGGCCGATTCGCTGGGCAACGCCAGTACGCAGACCAAGACGAGCACCTTGAGCAACGCGGAAATCGACAAGAAGATTCTCAGCGCGTCGATCACCAACGGCGCGATCGAGCTGCTGCCCGAGAACCTGGCCACGCTGGCCATCATCCCGCTGCAGATGCGCCTCGTGTACCAGATCGGCCAGACCTACGGGTACGAGCTCGACAAGGGCCACATCAAGGATTTGCTGGCGGCACTCGGCGTCGGCCTGACCTCGCAATACCTGGAACAAGCCGGCCGCAAGCTGCTGGGTCGCGTATTGGGCGGCGGTATCTTTGGCGGCATCGGCAAGCAGGCGGTGAGCAGCGGCATGAGCTTCGCCTCCACCTACGCGCTGGGCCATGTTGCGAGCCAGTATTACGCCGGTGGTCGCACCCTCAGCACGCAGATGCTGAAGAGCGCATACGAGCAGATCATGCAGGATGGCCGCTCGCTGCAAACGCAGTACCTGCCGCAGATTCAGGACACGGCCCGCAATCTGAACACAGCCAAGATCCTCGACATGGTGCGCGGTCGCTGAGCGCGGCCCACCCCGCCACCCCAGTCGTCACGGCGCGCGTGCGACACTCCACAGCAGGAGACACACCGCGCCATGACGACCCAGCACGCTTCCCCATCTATTCAACCCGCCGCCTCGCACACGGGCTCCTGCCTGTGCGGCGGCGTGCGCTTTCGCATCGATGGCGCGCTGGCCCCCATTCAGGTGTGCCACTGCGGTCAATGCCGCAAGGCACAGGGCGGGCCTCTGGCCACCAATATTCCGGTATCGGCCGATCAGGTGCATTGGCAGGCGGGCCGCGAATTGCTCAGTCAATTCGAATCCTCTCCCGGTAAATTGCGCGCCTTCTGCTCGCGCTGCGGCTCTCCGGTGTACAGCACCCGCAGCAGTCTGCCGAACGTGCTGCGCATGCGAGTCGGTCTGCTGGACGAGCCGCTCGAGGTCTCGATCGCCTTTCACCAACAGGTTGCCTCACGCGCCGCCTGGTGGCCCGTGCCGAGCGACGACCTTCCCCAGTACGACGCTGCAAAGCCCGCGTAAAAGCGGGACAATGGCGCATTGACGTTCCTGCGTTATCCAGACCCTGCCAACCTATGCATCAGCCTTCTTCTGACTCGCCCATCGGTGTATTTGACAGCGGCGTTGGTGGTTTGAGTGTGCTTCTGGAATTGCGCCGGGAATTGCCGCACGAGAACTTCATCTATCTTGCCGATACCGGCAACGCGCCCTACGGCGAGCGCGGCGATGAATTCGTGAAGCAGCGCACCCTCGCCATCGCGCAGCACCTGCAAAACGAACACCAGATCAAGGCACTCGTCGTGGCCTGCAACACCGCCACGACTGCGGCCGTGGAAGAATTGCGCAAGGCCTTTCCCGAGCTGCCGGTCATCGGTGTCGAGCCCGCGCTCAAGCCTGCGGCATCGAGCAGCCAAACCCACCGCGTGGGCGTGATCGCGACGCGTGGCACGGTGAAGAGCGCCCGCTTCGAACAATTGCGCCAGGCATTTTCAGAAGATACGGAATTTCGCGTCCAGGCCTGCGATGGGCTGGTAAAGGCCATCGAACGCAATGTCGAAGAGCCGGCATCCGGCGGCGAAGCGGCAGAGGAAATCAAAGCGCTGTGCGCCCGCTATCTCGGCGCGATGGGTGAGTTCGGGCTGCGCACCGGAGACATCGACACCTTGGTGCTCGGCTGCACGCACTATGTCTTCATCAAGGACGAGATTCGCCAGCTGCTCGGGCCCGACGTGCACATCATCGACACCGGCGCACCGGTCGCGCGGCAAACGCGCCGCATCCTCGACAAGCGCAATGCGTTGGCGAGCGAAGACGCTGCGTCAGGAAAAGAAGGAACGGTGCGGCTCTACACCACGGGCGGATTGCCTGCGCTGCAGGCGGCGGCACGGCGCTGGATGAATCTGGCGCCCGATTACTGCTCAGCGCTGCCCGTCTGACCAGAGCGGCGCACCGCCATTGTCCAGATAGGTGAGATAGAGGCGCGTGTCGAGCTCGTACCGGTGGTACTCCGGCTCCATGTGCGCGCACAGCTGATAGAACGGCTTGTCGGGGTCTTTTTCACGCAGATGGGCCAGCTCATGCACGACGATCATGCGCAGGAATTCTTCGGGCCCCTGTTTGAACAG